>NZ_MJEH01000019.1:21791-50971 GCF_001742425.1 Bacillus solimangrovi | reverse complement strand
AAAAACGTTATCACTTCAAGAAAAAGGTTATGACATTGTACAATTAAAACAAGAACAAGATGCAAATGAATGTGATTGTTGCGTAATAACTGGTCAAGACAAAAATATGATGGGTATGTCAACTGCAGTTACAAAAGGTGCTGTTATCGAAGCACGAGGTATGACAGCTGATGAAATCTGTCAAGCAGTTGAACAACGTTTTCCACAGTAATCCATACTTAGAACAAGGCGAAATCAGATGATGATTTCGCTTTTTTTATTAAATAAAGCCATCATCAATGGATTTTCGTCACGCTCAATAACTATACAATGATTTACCGATGTTATTTTATACTCAAGTTTGAAGTAAAGTTGATCTTTTCTATAGTGACTTAAGTTCTGAGATGTTTTGTTCAAATGTAATGAAACGAGTTCTTGAAGTGATAACGTTTTTAACGATTATTATAAGAAATAACAAAGTGCAAAATGGTTAATGTTTCGG
The DNA here is from genome assembly GCF_001742425.1 of Bacillus solimangrovi. Taxonomy (GTDB): domain Bacteria; phylum Bacillota; class Bacilli; order Bacillales; family Bacillaceae_N; genus Bacillus_AV; species Bacillus_AV solimangrovi. The sequence goes on along the minus strand of NZ_MJEH01000019.1, from coordinate 50,490 downwards.
AAGGGTTAACATATTTATGGGAACGATCCGCTCTAAAACGAATCGAGTCGTGCTCATCTAAGTGATAAGTGTTCCCGTCTACTTCAACTGTTAATCGGCCTGCCATAACCGTAACATATTCAATAACTCCATGTTGGTGTGCCTCAGAGAAATATTGTCCCAGAGGTTGTATGTATCCTCGGTAAAACTCCATTGATCCATGAGTTTGAAACAATGGCTCGACGACAAACACATCGTTTGAACTTGTTAGTCTCAATCCATCCTTCTTTCGTGCAATCGTAACTTCAGGTTCGATAGACAGTAGCGTAGTGATCGGGATATTAAGCCCATTTGCAATTTTCCAGATCACAGATAATGTGGGATTCGCTTCACCATGTTCAATTTTGATTAACGTTAATTTACTTACCCCGATTTGTTGTGCAAACGTCTCTATACTGAATCCTTTACTCGTCCGAAATTGGCGTAAATTCACTCCGATTTGTTTACCCACATTCTCTTCATCGAAAGGTTTTCCTACGTTCATTTGCTCCTCCTTAGCGTATAATGATTAGGTTATATATTATAATATACTAAAATTAAATTATAATATACAAAAATACCGAATATATATTATAATAAACAAAAAGTTAATTATAATTTATTGTTTAGTTTCTTTTTTACACATCAGAAATTAAAGTCGTTGAGTTCATTGTTAGTAGGATGTATTAAGTGGAGAAGTTGTAATTTACAGAAAGGAAGTAACGCTATACTGCTTGTCTAAAATATTGGGATGTGGAGCTGATCTTAAATTGAGTAAAACAAATGAGACGATTAAATTAGGTTGTTTGGAGGCTATGCCACTAGCACTTGCAATTGCAACGTATGGGTTATCTTATGGTGTTCTCGCAACACAAGCAAATTTAAGTTTAGTAGTTTCTGTAGTCTTTTCTATTCTCGTATTTTCTGGTTCTTTACAATTGGTAACAGTAGCAATGTTGTCGACTGGAGCAAGTGTAGCAAGTATAGTAATTGCTTCAATGTTGCTAAATTTACGTAATTTATTATACGGAGCAGCATTAGCTGAAGGACTTAGCACTGCAAAAAGGTGGAGATGGTTATTGGCTTTTGGTGTGTCAGATGAACCATTTGTTTTGGGAAGTACAAGGTTTAAAAAATTTGGACCAGATCCACTCTATTTTGGGGTAGTTACGGTTACATTTTATATAGCTTGGATTCTATCTTCGTTTATTGGGGCATTAATTGGAAACCAAATTGACCCGCAAAAATGGGGGTTAGATTTAGCTTTTCCAATAACATTTGTTGCTCTCTTAATCCCAAGCCTAATCGATAAGCCAATCATTACAACAGCGTTAACTGCTGCTCTAATCGCAATTGGATTTGAATATATGATGCCAGGTAATGAATTTACAATAATTGTTACTGGTGTTTTGGCACCGCTTATAGGTCTTTATTTACAGAGGAGGTTGCAACATGTTTAACAACTGGATTTTGATTGGGTTATTATCACTTTCAACATATATATCACGTATCGTCGGAGTTGAAGTAATGGCAGAGAGAAAAATGAGTCCAACGTTACGTGTGTATTTTAATTACGTGCCAGTAGCCATCATCTCGGCTCTTATTATCAAACAAATTTTTGTACCTGTTGATGGTCAACTCATCATTTCGATTCCGGTACTTGTCGGCTGTGTTGTTACTGCAATAGCGATTAAAACAATGAAGTTGTTTCTTCCTTCTGTATTATTGGGTGCCATTATTGGATTAATGACACGTTATTTTATGATGTGATATGTCGTTTGCTATGTATCTACAAATAATATTATAGCCAAATTTAAAATAGGTTCGGTTTACAAAGCTTTTTTTAATGAGAAATTATTTGTTATTTATTGACTATAACACTAATGTCATACTTTAAAATAAGATAAAAGATTTGAAAAAAAGGAGGTATTTCTCAGTGAGGATTAATGAGTTATCCAAAATGACAGGTGCTAGCATTCGTTCTATAAGGTATTACGAGAAGAAAAAATTAATTACGTGTATACGTCTTGAAAATGGTTATCGGGATTTTGACGAAACAGCTGTCGAGTTAATTAAACAAATTCAGTTGTATTTAGGTTTAGGTCTAACTACTACTCAAATTGAAGCTATTTTAACTTGTAAAACTCAAAACGTACAGCCCGAAATGGATAATCTATGTGAAGAGTTGCTAGAAACATATGAAAGCAAATTATTTGAACTGAGTGAACAGATTAACAATTTGACTACAGTAAAACAACGTTTAGAAAAGGAAATTAACGTTTTTAAAAGCCGAAAGGAAAATCACAGGAATGTGAAAGTTAAATAATGAGAGAAAATAAGAATAAGTTGTTATTACCTGTTTTAGCGATATGTTCATTTTTAGTTGGTTTTGATTTAATAGTAACGATCCCACTCATCCCATTGATAGTTAATGATACTGATATGTCCATTGAGCTAGGTGGTTTATTAGTGACATTGTATGCTATTTCATATGCTGTGTCTGCTCCGATTCTAGGAGTATTATCTGATCGTCTAGGACGAAAGAAAATGCTGTTATTAGGTATTTTGATTTTTGCTGTGGCAACAGGTTTCACGGGGTATGCTGACAGTTTTACACTATTGATTGCTTTTCGTATTTTGTCAGGTATCGGTGCAGGAATGATTGAACCGGGTGTACTAGCAATTGCTAGTGACAATTATTCTTATGAACGGCGTGGACGTGCGATTGGAATTGTAACAGGTGCTCTTATTTCAGCATCAATTATTGGAGTGCCTGTAGGAAGTTATATAGCGGAAACATTCAACTGGCGTTGGACCTTTTGGCTAATAAGTTTGATCTCATTGATTACTTTAATAACTGTTCCGATAGTAATTTCAAACGATCATTCATTAAACAATGCCAAAAACGATTCAATTATGAGCATATTTCTGCAACTCAGAAACGCCTCAAAAAAATCGTCAGTAGTGTTGGCTTTATTAGCAACGCTTTTATATTATGGTGGTTTACAAGGAATGTTTGTAAATGTTGGAGTGTTTTATAGCTCCTATTATGATTTAACTGCTGGACAGATTGGCTTGGTTCTAATGATTGCTGGTCTTGGTAGTGTTGTTGGTAGTGTTTTTGGGGGAAGAATAGTAGATAGATTCGGGAAAAGGACGATTATTCTTTTTTCTAGTGTTTTCGTAGCTATTTTAGTTATAACCCTTACATGTATAACAAAAAATCTAGTTGTAGCTATTTTGATTAATGTTCTTTGGGCAACTATTTATGGATTAGGTCAAACTGCTTTGAATTCATTAATTTCAGAATTAAACCCTACGGTGAGGGGTGCATTAATGTCACTTAATAGCTCTGCCATGTACATTGGCTCAGCATTATTTACAGCTATAGCGGCTACTTTACTATATACAGGTAGTTTTCTGTGGGTTGGAATTTTATGTGGTGCAGCAAATGGTATCGTTTTTCTGATCAGTTTTGTTATACGTGAACGAACGTTAAATACTAATCATCAAGTTCAATCTTATTAATAACATATAGATTGTCACTTCAAAGCTCAAGGAAGTGATGAAATTTTAAGTGGAGTGAATGATAATTTTTGGTTAAATTTCCCTATTACCAATCGTTAATTGTAAAATTTTATCTTGCTATGAAACGCGTACCATATTCTATAATGCATTTATCTACTAATAGGAATGAGGTATGAATAGTGAAAGTCATAGCAATCGATCTAGACGGTACGTTATTATTAGAAGATGAATCAATTGATGAAGAAAATATAAAAGCAATAAAACATGTACAAGAACAAGGTGATATTGTTTCAGTCGCAACAGGTAGAGCTTTGTTGGATGTTCAGCATATAACAAATAAATATGGGTTAAGTATGCCTATTATTGCTTCAAACGGAGCACAAATTTACATAGATAATCATCAAGTTCAAGAACAAGTAATGAGCAACACGGCTATTCAGCCTATAATAAAGTGGTTGAATGATGAAAAGATGTATTATCAAATATATTTATCCGATAAAATCGTTGTACATGAACATGCTTTGGATTACCTTGAGGAGCAATTGTTTGATGTAGTAAAACGAAATCCTAACTTTCATGTACGATCATTTTGGGATGCGATCAGAGCTCAACGATTCCAATATGGTCTGCAAAAGGTGGAAAAACCAATTCAGCCAACAAGTTACGACCAAGTTATTAAAATAATGGTAGTATCTCCTGATGTCATAAAGCTAAATTTAGCAAAAAGCTATTTTAGTATGATAGATGGGTGTGCCATTTCTAGTTCAGGTACATTCAATATAGAAATAATGAAAAAAGGTGTAGATAAAGGAAGCGCCTTACAATATTTATGTGAATATTGCAAAGTTCCAGAGAAAAATACAATGGCCATAGGGGATAATGAAAATGATATTCCGATGTTTTTAGTTGCTGGTACAGGAATAGCTATGGAGAATGCTACTGAATCACTCATAAAACATGCATCATCTAAAACGTTATCAAACGATCAGTCTGGAGTAGCCCATGCATTGTATCACTATCTTCACAAAGATAAAATTGTGATAAGAGGATAATTTATATTGTTTGAATCATTGTTGGAAGGAATAGTTTGAATGACTAACATAACAGACATAGCTAAAAAGGCTGGCGTTTCACGGACGACGGTATCTCGAGTACTAAATAACCATCCTTATGTAAAGCCTGAAAAACGGGATGTTGTTTTACAAACTATTGAGGATTTGAATTACGTTCCTAACTTGAATGCGATTAATCTTTCTAGAGGAAGGACAAATATAATTGGAGTGATCATACCGAGGATTAATCACCCCTATTTTAGTAGTTTGATTGAAGGGATTGGTGAGCAATGTCATAAGTATGATTACAGCTTACTTGTCTATCAATCTCACAATAACTTAAGTAGAGAATTATTATTTTTCGATATGTTAAAGAACAAACAGATAGACGGCATAATTATAGGATCGTGTACACTTCAAGCTACAGCACTAAACGAAATGTCGCATTTTGGTAATATTGTTTCGTGTGAATATTCTGATACAAGTAGCATTGCTCAAGTATTTGTAAAACATGAAGAAGGAATTCATATGGCAGTCGATCATTTAAGGGACAGAGGACATCAGAAAATTGGTCTATGTATAGGGAATTCTCGTAGTGGTGTTGGTATGAGTAGAAAAAAAGCGTTCTTTGACTTGCAAAACAAACATAGATTCATATGGAGAGATGATTGGTATTATAAGGATCAATATACAATCGAAGATGGCTTCCAGATAGCGAGAAATATGCTAGGACAACAAGAACGTCCAACGGCGTTAGTTGTAGGAAGTGATCAAGTAGCAGCGGGGATATTATATGAATTAAGAGAACAAGGGGTATCAGTTCCCGGTGAATTTGCAATCGTCGGATTTGATAATCAACCAATCTCAAAAATAGCGGAGCTCACTACGATTTATCAACCGGTTCAAAAAGTTGGTAATATAGCAGTTGACTTGTTACAAAAGTTAGCTCTTCAGAAAGATGTACCACACGTTACACAATTAGATTTGCAATTAATAAAACGAAACACAACATAAAAAGAATCACATCAAGTGGTTCTTTTTATGTTGTGTTTAAAGTGAATTTTAAGTAGAGCATAAATGAGTATTCTATTCAAATAATTAATTAAATTATCAGTTTTTTTATTCATTTGAAGTGAACATTAGTAGCGAAGTGAATTTTCATAATGTTATGATAAATGAGTGAGGATTGTTAAGTTGCTAGAGGTGAAGCATGTTGATAAAAACTATACAACCACTTGGTGATATGGGAATTCGTCTATCGTTTGGAGAGATAATATCCAAGGAACTGAATGCTCAAATTCGTCGTTTTCATATGTATATAAAGCAAGAAGCAATTAAAGGTGTCATAGAGAGTGTTCCTGCATATACGTCACTTACTATCTATTATGATCCGTTTGTGGTGAACTATGAAACTCTTGTTATGAAGTTAGAAGAAATAGAACAACATATTGATGACATGGAGCTACCATCTGCTGAATTAATTGAAATTCCAGTATTATATGGTGGTGAGTTTGGACCTGACCTTCATGATGTAGCTGAGCATAATATGTTAACGAAAGAGCAGGTCATTGAAAGACATCAGACTCCAGTTTATCGTATTTATATGTTGGGTTTCATGCCAGGCTTTCCTTACCTCGGTGGCATGGATGAAAGGATTGCGACACCGAGACTTGATAATCCTAGACTACATATACAACCAGGTTCAGTTGGAATTGCTGGATTTCAAACAGGTATCTATCCGTTAGCAAGTCCAGGGGGATGGCGCATCATTGGACGAACGCCTGTTAAGCTATATGATCCAACTGCAAATAATCCAATCCTATTGTCAATGGGAGACTCCATTAAATTCGTATCAATTACTAAGGAACAATATAAGAAATTAGCTGCTTGTTCTTCAAAATAGACAGGGGAAGGGGGAAGAGAGATGAAAACGATTGATTTGAATTGTGATTTAGGTGAAAGTTTTGGTGCTTATGTGATTGGAAATGATAAGGAAGTTTTGCGATCTATTACATCAGCTAACATTGCTTGTGGTTTTCATGCAGGTGATCCATCGGTAATGAGACAAACAGTTCAACTTGCAAGAGAATACGGTGTTAACATCGGTGCTCATCCAGGTTTTCCTGATTTAGTTGGTTTTGGACGAAGGGAGATGAAGGTAACACCAATAGATGTATATAACAACATCGTTTATCAAGTTGGTGCTCTTCAAGCATTTGCACGTATTGAAGGCTTACCTGTAAAGCATGTTAAACCGCATGGTGCTTTATACAATATGGCGACTAAAGATGCCGCATTAGCAAAAGCTATTGCCCAAGCTGTTCACGATGTTGACAGCTCCTTAATATTGTATGCGCTTGCGAATAGTGAATTAGCTCTAGCAGGTGAAAAATATGGGTTAAGAGTTGCAAATGAAGTATTCGCTGATCGAACTTATCAAGCAGATGGTTCATTAACACCAAGGACAGAAGTAAATGCACTTATTACAGATGAAAATGAAGCAATTACTCGTGTCATTCGAATGGTTCAAGAAGGGAAAGTCAGAACAGTGAATGGTACAGACATTGATATACAAGCAGACACTGTTTGTGTACATGGAGACGGACCTAAATCATTATTGTTCGTACAAGGGTTGAGAAGAGAATTGAAAGAGGTTGGAATTATCGTGCAGACGATTGGAGAGCACTCTTCATGAAAAATGCAATCTTTAACGTAATAAAACCAGGCTTATTATCAACTATCCAAGATGTTGGGAGATTGTCATATCAAGAATATGGAATTAGCCAAGCCGGTGCAATGGATCAATATTCGTTGCAAGTGGGTAACATTCTTGTTGGTAATGACAGAAATGCTGCGGCACTGGAAATCACGATGTCAGGTCCAAAACTAGAAGTATTATCAAATGCAATTATTGCGATAACAGGAGCGGATTTGTCACCTACTTTGAATGGAGAAAAAGTACAAACGTGGCGTAGTTTTGAGGTGGAAAAAGGTCAAATCCTTGAGTTTGGCAAACCTCTATCTGGTATTAGAGCTTATATTTGTGTTAATGGAGGAATTGATGTTCCAGAAATTTTGAATAGCCGTTCAACATATTTAAAAGCAAATCTTGGTGGAATGGGTGGAAGGGAATTATGTAGTGGTGATATCATTCAAGTTTATCCGAGTAATAAGGTTGTCGTGTCTGGACGAATGCCTCATTATGAGTTAATTCCGACTTATGAGCATAGCATTGTGTTACATGTTATAGAGGGTCCACACGTAGACTATTTTACTGAAGAGGGGATAAAGACGTTTTTTCAGTCAGAATATACCGTCACACAAAAAGCAGATCGAATGGGGTACCGTTTGAAGGGTGATATAATCACACATGTTGATCAAGCAGATATACTCTCGGATGCAATTCCTTTCGGTGCGATTCAAGTTCCAGCAAATGGACAACCTATTCTCTTAATGGCAGACCGCCAAACAACAGGTGGATATTCGAGAATTGGTACTGTAATAAGTGTAGACATTCCGATTGCTGCACAATTACAGGCGGGAGATGTAGTAAGGTTCAAACGTATTTCTATCGATAAAGCGCAAAGATTGTATATACAAAGAGAGAAATTATTACGTCAATTAGAGAAAGGATAAAAAAAGAGAAACCGCTTAAGTTGGTTTCTCTTTTTTTAAACTAGTTACTATTGTCACTTATAGTTCTTTACGATAAATAAACGTAATTAAAGCAAATAAGATAAAGCTGATGAGTAAGAATACTCCACCACCAATATATAGTGTTGTTGTAATTGCGGTGTCTTTTAATAGATCAATATACATACCTATCGGTAAGACAAATGCACCAATGATTCCTGTAATCGCTTGAGCATTAGCAAGTTTGCTAGTAGCTGGAATCGGAAATAATTTGTAAAAAGCACCAAATGCGAATAGACTAAGCCAGCCTACAACGAGAATATGAGCGTGCATAGGACGCATTGCGTAATTCAAAGATCCCGCCATATGCGAACCCATGAATGTACCTACTAGAGCTGCAAGTGCTGATGCTTGTATTAACATACGAGTTCGATTCATAGATTATTGTTCCCCCTGTTATTAATCATAACCTATGATTATCTTAGCGCAAATGAAATGAGATTTCAAAGGTAAACATTGTGATTGTGTTATTAATTGTTTTCTGTTTCATTTCGATATAAAGTAACTTGATGTGGAAACGGAATTTCAATTCCATTTTCGTCTAATGTTACTTTTAATAGTTTGCGCAAGTCGCGTTCAACTGCCCATTGTTGCATGTTTTCAGTTTTGGCAATAACTCGAATGACTACGTCAGACGCACCGAATGTTTGTACACCGAGTACGTTAGGACCTTCTTTAACAAATTCATTTTCAGTAGCAAATTTGTCACAAGCTTGTTGCATGATATCAATCGCATGATCGATGTTGTCATTATATGAAATACTCATATCAACAAGTGCTCGCATATTTCCACGAGAGTGATTACTTAACGAAGTTATTTCACGGTTAGGAATGTAATTCAAAGTACCATCAAAGCTACGCACTTTAGTTGTTCGTAAACCAACCTCTTCAACGATGCCTTCATAACCAGCAGCCGTTATATAATCATCAACATCAATTTGTCTTTCCAGTAATAAGAAGAAACCAGTTACAACATCACTTACAAGTCCTTGCGCACCGAAACCGATCGCAAGCCCAGCAATTCCAGCGCTAGCTAGAAGGGGAGTAGGATCTAGACCGAAAGAATCAAGTAACATTAATCCAAAGACAAACATTAGTGTATATGATATAACATTTGTTGTTAACCCTTGCAATGTTCGTGCTCGTCCAATAGAGACATTCTCTCTTTCGCTATACTTATCAAAAGATGTCGTTATAATTTTCTTTAGTAGAGATTTTGCAATCGAATAGGCAATATAAATTATAATCACATCTAGTAATAAATTTCCTGCATCTTTCAAAAGTGTTTCGACATTGATATTTTTAACAGTACTCATTATGTCCATTATATTTTCAATCCTTTTTTTATGTATCGTATGTTAATTCGTGTGAATTTCGAACTTATTAATTTATGAAATGCTATAAAGTTTTTAGGAGAACAATAATCTAACTGGCTTAACTATTTTTTTGTGCTTTTACTTAGTAATAATCACTAACGTTTCACTAGTTAGTTACCACAAAGCTTTTTGCTACTTAAATTTATTCGGTTTTTTCCGTTTAAAAACGGGGGTCTTAGATAAAATTTATTTAAACCACAAATTAAAATTATTATAATTTAATGTTGACTATAAAATGATAACTGTTTTATAATTATTATAGCAATTCGTAATATGGAAGTGAACTTATATATACTATAATAGTATACTTCTCAAGGATGAGTGTAAAACATTTGCATAAAGCAGATGTTTTATAAGACAATACTACATATATATGAATTACTCTTAATTGATAATATGAGTAAGAGAATTGGAGGAATCAATAATGAGATTACGTGCAGAAATGCCAGAACTCAATGGTGCTACAGAATGGTTGAATGGAGAAGTGAAGAAAGCAGATTTAATTGGCGAACGCCCTACGCTTATTCATTTTTGGTCAGTAAGTTGTGGACTTTGTAAAGAAGCGATGCCAAATGTAAATGAATTTCGTGACGAATATAAAGAGGAATTAAATGTAATTGCAGTGCATATGCCTCGTTCTGAAGATGACCTTGACATTGAGAAGGTTAAAGAGGTTGCGGCAGAGCATGATATTACACAACCAATTTTTGTTGATAGTAAGCATGCTCTAACGGATGCTTTTGAAAACCAATACGTTCCTGCTTATTATGTTTTTGATAAGTCTGGTGTACTTCGTCATTTCCAAGCTGGTGGTAGCGGTATGAAAATGCTTACAAAACGTGTGAATCGCGTACTTAGTGAAAACAAAAAAGACGAAGAATAAGATTTAAAGCTTGTCAACGTATATGTTGGCAAGCTTTTTTATTTTAGCTTGTTTTTCATTTAAAATAAAAGACAAGAAGAGCATTTTTAAGTAGGAGTATGTTAAAATGCTGTTTAGGGGTCAGCTTCTAAAATGAGTTGATTACTCGGACATTGATTTGGATGCTATTATTTGTGTTATTACGTATAATTGTCTATGAAGAATGAAAGTAAAATATTGAACATTTATTTCTTATGATATAGATAGGCGTAAACTGGAGGAATCGTAATGAAGAAGGAATTTGCGGTTGTAGGCTTAGGTCGTTTTGGAGGTAGTATTTGTCGTGAACTTGCTAAACAAGGTATGGATGTACTTGCAATAGATATGGATGAAGACAAAGTGAATGAATATGCTGATATTGCTACACATGCAGTAATGGCGGATTCAACAGACGAGAATGTGTTGAAAAGTCTTGGGATACGAAATTTTGATCATGTTATTGTCGCTATTGGAGATAATATTCAAGCAAGTATTCTCACGACACTGATGCTTAAAGAACACGGTGTAAAGAATATTACGGTAAAAGCACAAAATGATTACCATGAGAAAGTGCTAAACAAAATTGGAGCGGACAAAGTTGTTCATCCAGAGCGTGATATGGGAAAACGAATTGCACATAACATTGCTTCTAATAGCGTGTTAGATTATTTAGAGCTTTCCGATGAACATAGCATCGTAGAGTTAATTGCAAATGAAGCAATGGACGGTCGAACGTTGATTGATCTTGATATTCGTGCGAAATATGGCTGCAACATTGTAGCTTATAAGCGTGGGAAGAACATCGCAGTCTCTCCTCAACCAGATGAAGCAATTCATAAAGGTGATATCCTAATTGTTATTGGGATGGATAAAGATATCAATAGACTTGAGAAAAATTTATTAAATGAACCAATATAAAATAAAAATTCTAATAAATCGCTTCTCTAGTTATACCATTTTCAACTAATACTCAGATTTCTAATTGAAGAATGATCGTTTGATAAAATGGGGTAACTGTAGGAGATGTAAGCACTATAAAAAAATAAATAAAAAAGGACGGCTTTGTATGCCGTCCTTTTTTATTTATTAAATTTCCATAATAATTGGTAAAATCATTGGTTTACGCTTTGTTTTCTCATATAGGAATGGTGCAAGGGTATCAGTGATTTCATTCTTAATTTCAGCCCACTGCGTTGTACGACGTTCCATAACGCCATCTAAGTGCTTTGCAATTAAGCTTTGAGCATCATTAATTAAGTCTCCAGACTCACGCATGTAGACGAATCCTCTAGAAATAATATCAGGGCCTGCTTTGATTTTGAACTCTTTCATATCGATTGATACGACTACAACGACAAGACCTTCTTCAGATAAGATACGTCGATCACGTAATACGATATTACCGATATCGCCGATTCCACTACCATCAACATAGATAGAACCTGATGGGATCTTACCAGCAACTGCAGCTTCACTTTCACCTAGTGCTAATACTTCACCATTGTCCATAATGAATGAATTCTTTATAGGGATACCACAATCTTCTGCAAGCTTTCGGTGCATGACTAACATGCGGTATTCACCGTGGATTGGCATAAAATATTTCGGTTGGATAAGTCGTAGCATAAGCTTTTGTTCTTCTTGTCCACCGTGACCAGATGTATGAATATCATTTAATGCACCATGAATAACTTCTGCACCAGCACGATATAATTTATTAATCGTACGGCTTACACTGACAGTATTACCAGGGATAGGTGATGAACTGAAAACGACCGTATCTCCAGGAATAATTTGAATTTGACGATGAGTACCGTTGGCGATACGTGACAGTGCCGCCATTGGTTCACCTTGGCTTCCTGTACATAAGATCGTTACTTTGTCGGCAGGAAGGCGACTAATTTGGTGTGAATCAATAAAAGTGTTTTTTGGTGCGCGAATATAGCCTAATTCTTGTCCGATTGTAATAGCTGCTTCCATACTACGTCCAAACACAGCAACTTTACGGTTATGCATGACGGCAGCTTCAACAACTTGTTGTAAGCGGTGAATGTTTGAAGCAAATGTTGCAAAAATGATACGTCCATCAACTTTACGGAAGATATCATGGATGCTTTCACCAACTTTACGTTCAGACATAGTGAAATCAGGAATTTCACTATTCGTACTATCGGATAGTAAGCATAGTACACCTTCCTTACCGATCTCAGCCATCTTAGTTAAGTTTGCTGGTTCACCAACTGGTGTAAAGTCAAACTTGAAATCTCCAGTATGAACAATATTACCTGGAGGTGTCTTAACAACAATTCCATAAGAGTCAGGAATACTATGGGTTGTACGGAAGAACGTTATAGATGTTTTACGGAATTTGATAATATCATCTTCCTTAATTACATTGAGTTTTGCTCTTCGTAATAAACCATGCTCTTCTAATTTGTTTTTAATAAGGCCAATTGCAAGCTTACCGCCATAGATCGGGATATTAATTTGTCTTAATAGATAAGGGATACCACCGATATGGTCTTCATGTCCGTGCGTTACGAATAGACCTTTGATTTTATCTTGATTTTTTAATAAATACGTGTAGTCAGGGATGACATAGTCGATACCTAGCAATTCGTCTTCCGGAAACTTAATGCCAGCATCAATTAAAATAATTTCATCTTGGAATTGTACAGCGTATGTGTTCTTACCGATCTCACCAAGTCCGCCTAATGCAAACACAGCGGTTTGGTCATTTTTCACAAACTTCATAAATTAAAAGTTCTCCACTTTGAAATCATCAGATTGTTGTTCATATTCTAAGTGGCTTCCGGAAATTGGTTGAATAAATTCAATGTTTAAGTTCTTTTCTTTTAATTTGTTACGTACATCACGTTCAGCTTCAGCCTCAATGTAGAGGGAATTTGTTCGTTCACGAACAGGAGCTTCTTCTTTTCGCTCCTGAAAGAAAACTTTGTAAATCATAGTCAATCTCTCCTTAATTTTCGATTTTCCTTATCTTTGTACCATTATAAAGCAATTTTTCTTTGTTTTCATGTATTTTCTTACGTTAACATAGGTTTCAGAATATTCTTTTTGAAAAAATACACTAAAAAGCTTATTAAGTCGATGCCAACTTACTATGACATAATTAAAAATACATCGCTAGTATCATATTTGTAGTCTTTCTTTTTTGCAAGCTAAAATTACCGTTCGTCCTCCATTTTTATGCGATTGTTTTTTTTCGTAATAGACCTTTCATCCGCTCACGAAGTTTACGCTTTAACTTCTTAAACATATCTTCATTCATCTCCTTTTTAAAAATTATTTAAACTTATAAGAATGATTAAGTAAGCGTTAAACTCTTTCTTAAGAGACGTATATACGTATAGTATGAGGGATTTTACGAGTGTTAATAGTGGATAATTGTTCCTGTTAAATGAATTGTATAATCTGAAGTATTGTTCGTTAAGGAGTAATGCTGATTTAAATGTGAAAATGGTTTTATAATAGAATTTCTATATTTACTATTATAACATGCAGATAGAATGCAATTATAGACAATAAGGGGTTGTCTGCATAAAAACTAAGTAATGATTTTTTTTGTGAACGCGAAATTTCAAGTAAAATCTGATTGAGGTTATAAGTGATTTAGTCATTGGAAAAAAGATAACAGTCTTTTCAAGCTAAAAATGCTAGTAATTAGTAGTTTGTCCTTCGTGGATTTTGTTATATGATTAGAGAGGGAAGTGTGGAGTTCGTTTCACTTGTAACCTATACTTGTGTTAAGTAGCATTATGAATAGGGATGCAATTATTTATGAAGCAATAGTTATTCAGCATTGATAAACAATCAGCTATAGGAGTGAAACGTAATAATGAATGATAAAATTGTGTTTTTTGATATTGACGGTACGTTATTAAACCATAATAAAGAATTGCCGGATTCAACGAGAGAAGCTTTGCAGCAGTTACAACGAAAGGGTATCCATGTTGCGATTGCAACAGGTCGTGGCCCATTTATGTTCGAGCCTCTGCGAGAAGAGTTGGGTATTGATTCTTATGTGAGCTTTAACGGTCAATACGTTGTTTTTGAAGATGAGGTTATTTACAAAAAACCTTTGGATTTCAAGTTGATTCAACAGCTTGAAGTAGAAGCGAACGAACGAAATCATCCGATGGTATTCTTAGATCATGAAGCGATGAAATCTAATGCAACATTTCATCCTTTTATAGAAGAGAGTATGAAGAGTATAAAGTTTGAGCATCCGACTTATGATGCCACTTACTATCATTCACGTGAAATATACCAAGCGTTAGTTTTTTGTGAAGGTAATGCAGAGCAAGCATATGAAGAAAAATATAACGAAGGTCTACATTTTATCCGTTGGCACAATTATTGTATTGATGTCTTACCAAATGGTGGGTCAAAGTCAGTCGGTATTCAAAACATGATTGAACGCTTAAATATATCAAATGAGAACGTTTATGCATTTGGTGATGGCTTAAATGATATCGAAATGCTATCGTCCGTTGGTACAGGTATCGCAATGGGAAATGGAAAACAAGAGGCGAAGGACGTAGCTTCTATAATTACACGTAATGTTGATGAAGATGGCATATATTATGGATTGAAAGAAGTCGGGTTATTATAATAGAAAATAACAAAAGAGCTTGGGATTCCAAGCTCTTTTGTTGTGAAAAAAAAGTTAAGATATAAACAAACCTACTTTCGTAACAGAAGTATTCACAAACGTCACCTACTACTGTACCTTGTTGAAACAGTGTTAGATATGCATTTGCTTTCCGATGTTATTCTATAGGACTTGCTCCTTCTGGAGGAGTAAATGGGTCTTTTGAGTTGATGTGATCATAAAACATAATCCCATTTAAATGATCAATTTCATGTTGCATAACGATTGCAGGGAATCCGCGTAAACGTAGTTGCACAGGGGTTCCATTAATGTCGATCGCTTTAACAGTAACTTTTGCATAACGTGGTACAATACCAGGTACTTCTCGATCAACTGAAAGGCAGCCTTCTCCATTAGGTAAGTATATTTGCTGTGCTGAATGACTTGCGATTTTCGGATTAAATAACGCGTAGCTATGGAGCTGTTCCTTTTCGTCTGTTGTATGAACAACAATCATTCTTTTTTTAATTCCTAGTTGTGGAGCTGCAATACCCACACCTGGGCGTAAGTTATATTTTTGGGCAAGCTCATCGTCTTGACTATTAATGATGAATTCAACCATTTTCTCTAATGTTTTTTTATCTTCAGCATTAGCAGGAAGCTGAACGTCTTTAGCCTTTTCTCGTAGTGCTGGGTGCCCTTCACGCACGACGTCTTTCATAGTTAACATGATAATCACTCCTCTAAATACTATGTAGTTGTACTCAAATTAATCATACATTTGATCGAACGATAGTATGTCAAATCTATCAATCAGTTTAGCATATTTTCAGATGAGGCTCTATACAATATGAAAAGAACCGCCAGAAAAGACTGACGGTGATAGGTTGAGGGGAGAGGGTATGAGATTAACACCAGCAAACAGCGCCAACAATGATAAGCAAGATAAATAAAATCACGATTAATACAAGTGGATCACAACCATGCCGTGTATAAGCAGGAGCAGTGGCTGTAGGGTAATAACAATACATGAAGACACCTCCTCATATGTGTTTAATATGTTCTTCATGGTTAAACTATTTGAGTGATGAATGCTATGATGTTTCCCGTAATTACTATAAGCTATGCAATAAGGGCATATGTGTATAGGTGATCGCCCATATACTTTGGATTATTTGCTTATAATGTAATGTACAGTCTTTAGTGAGTATGTCATGGATTGTACGACATGTAGTGAGGATGGAAAGTCGGATATAATGGATGGATAGTATTATGCTCCGTTAAATCGAATATTACCTCTGATTCATTGTTCTTTTGAATTCTTTAAGATAAAATGGTTAGGTAATGTGTTAGTCACATGTTGTTATACATATAATTTAAAAGAAAAAGCAATTTGTATATAGAGGATTGTTGATATCTGTAAGTTGTTCGAGGGTAGTTCAAAAAATCTAAAGGCGTACTACAAGATGTAAGTCGGTTCACTACTGCAATGAAGTATTATGAAAATTACGTGAATGACATTGGAGCAGAAAACAGTGATAGACGAATCGGATATTACAAAAGATGGCTTATATTCAGAACGTTAGATTATAAGGATTGGCCTCCTTTTTGAACAATTGCTTTTAGAAATATTAAGGAGGAAGTGTAAATGTTTCGTTTTAAAAAATGGGTTGCTCCACTTGCATTATCACTTATTATTAGTGGTTGTAGCTTAGGTGGAAGTCCAGAAGAGAAAATGTATGAACATATGGAGAAATCAGTTACTCTTGAAGAAGTATTTCAACAACAGCAGGAGCCACTTGTTAAATTAGAAGAACAAGAGCAGAAATTATATGAACAGATTAAAGGTTTAAGCATGACTGAATTCAGTCAGATTCAAAAACTTTCTGATCAGGCAATTGAAATTGTAGAACAGCGTAAAGAGCACCTTCTAAAAGAAAAGGAAAGTATTGAGGCCTCTAAAGAAGAATTTGCAAAGGTACAACCATTTATTGAGAAGATTGAAGATGATGTAGTAAAAGGCAAAGCTAACGAACTGTATAATGTGATGGAACAACGTTATGTAGCATATCAAACGCTATTCGATCAATATGAAAAGGCATTAACGCTCGATAAAGAGTTATATGAAATGTTCAAACAAGAAGACTTAACATTAGAAGCTACTCAACAACATGTTGAGAAAATTAATGAAAATTACAAATCTGTAATTGAAGCAAATGAGAATTTTAACAAGCAAACAGAGCAGTATAATTTATTAAAGCAAGAATTTTACAAGAGTACTGATTTAAATATAGTGTTTGATGAGAATTAAACGAAAAACCGTTTCCTAATTAGGATAACGGTTTTTTTGTTGTGCGTTCCTAGCAATCCGTTTACTGTTAGTTGGTAAAAGATCAATCTAAGACTGTGCTCAAACGCTCAGTAGCTGACGAGCAACGGGTAGAAAAATCCTAAGATTGAAGCCATGTAACAAAGTACATCATTCATGAGTGCAAGCCAATGAATAGGTTGTAACATAAAGTGAATTCTGCCGTCTCATCAAAAGATCCCTTCGTTGAAGGACAAAGAGAAGTAGACATAGCGGTTATATGGGATGTGTAAAACTTGAAGTTCAACACCGAATAATCTCTCTGGGAAAAGGGAGTGATATGTTCCCAAAGCAGTTAATGAAATTAGGGATACACGCATCATCACTGTTAATGAAAGTAAAGAAGGTAGCCGAAAAGCTACCTTCAGAAATCAGTTCTCTACTCTACTAAATAGTACAAAAAGGATACAACTTTTTTTGTAATAATTTGATTCCATAGTCGTACAATAATTCACAAATTGATCATCGTCATTAAGTTGCTGGTGCATTCGGACCTTCTAGTTTTTTGTCGCCTGCCCCAACTTGTTTGTTCGGTTGCATCGCTTTACCCGTTGGTTGTTTCCTTTGGTTATTTTGTTGTTTTGACATGTTCAACACCTCCTATTAGTATTTTTTGCAACCTTTTCATTTTCATACGCTTTCTTAAGCTAATAGTAACCTTTATATTTTTTGTTTAGAACAGGTGTGCCAATTGAGTAATGGGATCATTCATTGTTGAAATTGTCCCATTTTGACGTTTTTCACTTTCTTTGCCGAAAGAAAACTAGTTTTGTCTTATGAGAAGGGAGTTGAGTATAATTGGCGAATTCTAAGCACAAAACCGCTTTGAAGGAGGATGATTATGCAAGAGGCATTGAAAACGAGAGAAGTATCAAGCCGTCTTGGTGTAGCCCCTAGAACCGTTCGGAAATGGATTAAAGATTTCAATATACCATGTGAAAAAAATGATAATGGTCATTATTTAATCACAGAGAACGTCCTTCGTAGTTTACAAGAAGTAAAGCATATAGACTTTGAAGAAAGAGATAATTTGGCTCGAAAAGTAACTGAAGAAAAAGAGTCGGTAGATATATCGAATGTACTGGTACTTGTTACAGAATTAACTGAGCGGATTAATCACTTAGAGAGACAACTTGAACAAAAGGCGGATGAGGTTGTTTCCTACCAAGTTTTACAACATCGTACTGAAATCGATGGGGTAGTGAAGAGGTTAGAACAAGTGGAAGATAAATTCGACAAGTTCGATAAACAGTTGAGTTTTAAGCTTACAGAAGAAGAAGTAGCAGTAACGAAATCAGAAAAAAGGAACTGGCTCGCAAATATGTTTAGTTTGTGATTTGTCTCTATTGTGGTACATTCATATTGGAGGTGCCACATCACAATGAGTGAGTTATTAGAATGTTCGACTCGTTTAATCGAGCGTGTCGAGCAAATGAAGCAACTTTTTCCACAGTATATAGACAAGGAGCCAGATTTTTACCATGATGTTAAACCGTTTGTAGACACGCTTAGAGTAGATGCTGATAAATGGCGAGACCTTGCTTTAGATTGGGTGAAACACGAACGTCCATTGTATATCCACTCGATCAATATAGAAGATACCCATGAGAATTTGATTCATACGTCCTTGCAAACCTTTTATCATGATGTAAAGGAAAAGCGTTATAAAGAAATGACAGAATCAATTATGTACACGATCGGAATGGTTACTTCACAATTATCATCATAAAAAAAGGCAAGCACCTGGAGCTTGCCTTTTTGAAAATACACCTTATTTATTACGTGTAGAAATCACCTCAGACTTGTTTTTTAGACGGCAGTCTTCTTCTAATAATTCGTCAGAAAATTCCAAGTCATATGGTTGCTCAAGTGGTTTTTTTACAAATCGTTGCATAGGTTGTTTTCGATGAGTTTGTTTCATAATCAACATCCTTTATTTCTTATATTCGTTAACAGGGCGCCCACCTTCGCTATCATTTGGTTGAGCCATCTTAGCAACTTTAGATGGTTGTTGTTCATGATTTTGACGCTTATTATTAAAAGCTTTTCCTCTACCCAATAAGATCATCTCCTTAATAATAGAAGTTTTAATAGTCGAAAATGGCGGAAAGACATATACTTATTTAAAGTCATTAAAACGGTTAAGTGTTTAGTTGCATAATGATTTATAGTATTCATTTTTACGATTAATTGATCAGCTTTGTTAGCCATTTTGACCAAGTTTTATAAGAATAGTGTGTACGAGAATGAGAAATTTATGAGTATCAACTTAAAATATGTAACGTTATACTTGTAACAATTAAGTGATAATAAAGAATATTAACAATTATCACATTAAATTTTCAGATAAGTCACAAAATTTTAATAATTTATTTTGGATTTGTGTGATTTTTTACTTGAAAAAGTGTAAAATAATAGTAAGAAAATGATCTTTAGGAGGTTTTTAATATGAGCAATGATGTAAATGCTTGGATTGAACAATTGGAAAGTGAGCGTGCACAATTGGAAGCTTTGAAAGAATCCGGAACATTTACAGAACAGAATGCATCAAGATTATATAATGTTGAAGTAATGCTTGACCAAGTTATAGGTAATCAAAACTTTAGAACATCACGTCTTATTCAATAAGCACAAAATGTAAGGGTTTACATTTTATCGATTGACTCTATTCATTTCCCTCACTGTTGCTAACGTTTTTTTATCCTCGTATAGTTCATATCGTTTCAACACACCCTAATTGGCAAGATATTTGAAAGAGGTGTGTAGGATGACAAATCGCAATTCAAAATCAAAAAGCCAAAATCAGGGAGCTCCTGAAACTGGTGAACTTCAATATCAAAACTCTGGTACTGTAACTTCAGGTGATAATAACAAAGGAACGAAATATCGATCAAACAAAGGTAGCAAATCAAAACAATAGTTGAAAGTAAGCAGAGTTTTTAGAACTCTGCTTTTTCAATGTTACTTTAGTTTATTCAGAAAACATACGTTCTTAAAAGCTGTATTCAAATGTATAATTGTATGGTAGAATATACAAACGAATGTTTGTATAAAGACATTGATTATTGGTAGAAAGGTGATTGAGATGCAATACCACACACATTTAGCATTTGGAGCTGCAGCAGGTGCTGTTGTGCTTCATTACATACCACAAATATCAGTAGAACATCACCTTTTATATAGCTTTGGCATATTAGTTGGCTCTTTGTTGCCTGATATTGATCATCCAAATAGTAAAATCAGTAATGCTATTCCAGTATTAGGAAAGGCTGTTTCAAAAACAGTTGGGCATCGAACTTTTTTTCATAGTTTAATATTTATTGTGATGTTATTTTTCCTATACCGCACAAATATCTCTAATGACTTTGTTACTGGGTTAATTCTCGGTGTGACGAGCCATATTATCGGTGATATGTTCACCGTAAGAGGTGTGTATTTATTTTATCCGATAAAAAAGTCAGTAAGAAGTCCACTTACCTTTCGTACAGGTGGATTTATTGAGCAAGTTTTATTTCTCGTATTTATTGGAGTTTTTTACAGTATGGTTGGGGTATAAGGTAAGTTATTCAAATTGTCGAGGTGTTTAAATTGTTGTCTTCGAAATTGCCTTTAACAGAATTAATTGAAAAATTGAGAAACGATAAACATGTTGTCCATTGGAATGAGATACCCGAGAAAGTGGCTGAAACAGTTTCGTTCCCTGAACAGTTAGATATTCGTATACAGAAAGCATTGGTTAAACGTAACATTAATGCATTATATACACACCAAGCTTCAGCTTTTTCAGCCGCTCATGAAAAACAAGATTTCGTTGCTGTGACTCCAACTGCGTCTGGGAAAACGATGTGTTATAATTTGCCTGTATTACAATCGGTTGTAGAGGACGACATGGCGCGTTCCTTATATTTATTTCCAACAAAGGCACTGGCGCAAGATCAGAAGAGTGAATTAAATGAATTAATTAATGAGATCGACATACCAGTCAAAAGTTATACGTATGATGGTGACACTGCACCAAATATTCGACAAGTTGTTCGTAAAGCAGGACATGTTGTGATGACAAATCCTGATATGTTACATTCAGCTATTTTACCACACCATACAAAGTGGGTGTCATTGTTTGAGAATTTACGTTATGTTGTTATAGATGAACTACATATTTATCGAGGTGTATTTGGTAGTCATGTAGCCAATGTGATTCGCCGCTTGAGAAGAATATGCGAATTTTATGGTAGTAATCCAACTTTTATATGTACTTCCGCAACGATAGCCAATCCTAGTCAACTTGCAAGAGAATTAACAGGTAAGCATATGAAATTAATAGATAACAATGGTGCACCAAGTGGCCGCAAACATTTTGCGTTTTATAATCCTCCTATCGTGAATAAACCACTAAATATTCGAAAAGGTGCAACGACTGAAGTTACAAAAATCGCTGGGGAGTTTTTGAGAAATAAGGTAGATACGATCGTTTTTGCGAAAAGTCGTGTTCGAGTAGAGGTTATCTTAAGTCACTTGCAAGAATTAGTGAAGAAAGAACTTGGAACCAAATCCATTCGTGCTTATCGTGGTGGTTATTTACCGAAGCAACGTCGTGAGATTGAACGAGGCTTACGAAATGGAGAGATTCGAGGGGTTGTAAGTACAAACGCACTTGAGCTTGGTGTAGACATTGGTCAATTGCAAGTTTGTATCATGACTGGTTATCCTGGAACAGTTGCGAGTACATGGCAACAAGCGGGACGCGCTGGGCGTAGGCAAGATGAGGCATTAATGATTATGGTAGCTAATTCAAATCCAATCGACCAATATGTGGTTCAACATCCGGAATTCTTTTTTGAAAAATCACCTGAAAATGCACGTATTAACCCAGATAATCTAATCATTTTAGTGGATCATTTAAAGTGTGCTGCTTATGAACTGCCATTTAGAAAAGGTGAAACATTTGGAGGTTTAGAGGTTGAAGATGTATTGGAGTTTTTAACAGAAGAAGATGTTTTACACAAAACAAATGGTAAGTGGTATTGGATGAACGATGGATTTCCAGCTACGAACGTTAGTCTTCGATCTGCCTCACAGGAAAATGTCGTCATTGTAGATATTAGTGAAAGAGGTAATCGTTTTGTGATCGGTGAAATGGATCGTTTTAGTGCGATGACATTGTTGCATGAAGAAGCAATTTATTTACATGATGGTAAACAATTTCAAGTTGAGCAGCTTGATTGGGAAGAGAAAAAAGCGTATGTCCGAGCAGTAGATGTAGAATATTTTACCGATGCCAACCTTGCAGTACAGTTGAAAGTGCTAGAAGAAGATAAATCAGTAGAGGAAAATCGGTTTACGCTTCATTATGGTGACGTGACAGTAAATGCAAAAGCAACAATTTTTAAGAAAATAAAAATGTCAAGCTTTGAAAATATTGGATCAGGCCCAATCCATTTACCAGAAGAAGAGCTGCACACGAGCTCAACGTGGTTAGTGTTCAACAATGATATTGTAGAGATTTACGAGAAGAGTACGCTTGAACATGCATTAATTGGGATATCGAATTTGTTGAAACAGATTATTCCTGTTTTTGTCATGTGTGATGGAAATGATGTTCATGTTGTTCCGCAAATGAAAGCTGTACACAATGAAAAACCTACAATTTTTATGTATGATCGATACCCTGGCGGAATTGGTTTATCAGAACAGATTTACAAAATGCATGCTGATATTTTAAGAGAAGTAGTAAAAATTGCTTCATCATGTCCTTGCGAAAATGGATGTCCTTCATGTGTTGGTATCATGTATGATCCTACGGAGAAGAACATTAAAGAAGCGGTCATACATATCGTAGCACGTACGATTTAGAGAGGAAGGATTAACACAAGGTGTCTCTTAAATCAAAATTAAAAAGATTAAAAAGTCATATGAGTCATGTGAAAGAAATCGAAGACAATGATCAGATTCAACCTATTGAACATATTCCTCATTTGGAAGAGTGGAAAGATTTCGGAGCGAAACCTGTATATTATGAAGGACAATATATATTTGTTCGTAAGCGTAATTATTCAATTACATCAAAACACGGTCATCATCAATTTAGTGAAATATTTGATGTTTTTGATAAATGGAAGCAGACTGATTATGACCATCCACTTCATCCGCAAAAGTCAAGTCCTGAGGAGTTATTGTTCTTTGATACAGAAACAACTGGTCTAGCAGGAACAGGCACTACTATCTTCTTGTTAGGATGTGCATCAGTTACAAAACATGAAGTCATTGTGACCCAGTATTTTTTACCTTCTCCTAGTGCCGAAGTAGCATTTTACTCACACTTTTTATCAGATGTGCAAGATTTACAACATCTTGTTACGTTTAATGGAAAGTCTTTCGATTGGCCTCAAGTAAAAACGAGACATACTTTACTTAGGGACTTAGTCCCGCATTTACCACCTTTCGGTCATTACGATTTATTACATGCATCAAGGCGTCTATGGAAAGGTGAACTTGACAATGTGAGGCTTGCTACAGTAGAAATAAACAAGTTGAGCGTGACTAGAGAAAAAGATGTTCCTGGATTTTTAGCACCGATGATATATTTTGATTTCCTTAAGGAGCCTAATCCGATAGGCATTAAAGGGGTTATTTCCCATAATGAGCTAGATGTCTTATCATTGATCACCTTATACATTGAAATATCTCAAAAGATTCTTCACTTGAGAGATGTAACTGTTCATGAAAGATATGAA
Organism: Bacillus solimangrovi; assembly: GCF_001742425.1. Lineage (GTDB taxonomy): Bacteria > Bacillota > Bacilli > Bacillales > Bacillaceae_N > Bacillus_AV > Bacillus_AV solimangrovi. The sequence continues at coordinate 26,205 of NZ_MJEH01000019.1, read as the reverse complement.
ATTGCTAAATGGATGGAATCATTAGGAGCACGAGAGGGTGCGATGAATAGTTATGATAAATTAAAGGGTTCAACATATGAACGAAAAGCAACTTTCCAGCAAGCGATGTTATTAAAAAAGAATAAAGAGTATGAAAAAGCGTGTCAGGCTTGGGAATCAATCGTTCAGCAAGGTGCATTTGTAGATGAAACGGTTGCGATAGAATTAGCGAAAGCATATGAACATAAGTTTCGTAACTATTCAAAAGCGCACTATTATGCTGAGCTGGCTTATAACAATTGGTTGAAGAAGAGACGCATATTGTCGACAAAAACTACTAAAGAACAGGCCGATTATATGAAACGGTTACAGCGATTGAAGAAAAAAATCAATGAATCTTGAAAAAATTTGTAGATTTTTGCGAATTAAATTGCTTCATCACCACCTATGCATTACAATAAAATATAGATACTTTATAGAGTTGGTGAGGGGAACATGAGAAATATCATTTTGTTTATGTATTTTGCTGTTATTGCATTTACTTTAATTATCATGACAAGTGTAACGAATTATTCATAACGCTGACTACAGTAGCAATAATTGCTCTGGTCAGCGTTTTTGTTATTTATAGATTAGTTGTGAAGAATTAACTATACATACTTCAGTATTTTAACACCTTGTCATTAATCAAAAATTAGGTGTTTGTCTTAGTACATGTATCATCCTTTTTACATAGGTTATTAGTGTAGTAACCTAACTGAATGAGAGGAGAATGTTATATGTATTGTAATCGTCCGAAACAATTGGCTCCAGTGGTTCACCCGACAAAGTGTTGTGAAGATTATCAAGTTCAAAAATATATTGTGCCTCATATTCATCCGACTCATACGACTCATCACGTTCAAGATATATATGAGCATGTTCATATGTATCCGCAAACTGAGTCTACTGTGAAGGGTGTATCACATCAAAACTTTGACTGTGGTAATGGGGGACCAGGTATGGTAAGTCCTGCTGGGGTAAGTCCGGAGATGACTAGCCCATATATGAAGCATCATATGAAGCATCATAAGAAATGGCCACGTTGGTAAAGTAAACATGAGGTTGATTTCAGAGATGAAATCAGCCTTCTCTGTATTGTGATACACACCTTAATATACTATATGTATCAATTATAAAAATGGTACGGGCTAATTAATGATTTTTTTCTTATAGTTTTTTAGGTAATGCTTGTATTGTATGGTGGTTCGGTTAGTAGCTAGTTTTTGATAATAAAAAAAAATAACGTATTGATGTATGATCTTGTACAAGCAGTTCAAGTTTAATGATGATATGATCAATTTAAGTACGTTATGTTAATATTAGTTAATTGAGTAATCGTTGGGGGTTTATTGTGAAGGTTGTAACAGTTACAGGATATAAACCATATGAGTTAGGTATTTTTCAGGACAGTCATCCAGCAGTTCATTTTATTAAGAAAGCATTGAAGAAGCAAATTGTTCAATTGGTAGAGGGTGGATTAGAATGGATTTTAATAAGTGGCCAACCGGGTGTTGAATTATGGTGTGCCGAGGTTGTATTTGAATTACAGGAGCAGTATCCTGTATTACAACTAGGTGTCATTACTGCTATTTTAAACCATCATGAGCGATGGAAGGACGAGCAGAAAGAATCGTATGAAATGATTTTAGCTCAAGCTGATTATGTAGATACATTATCAAAGCGTCCTTATGAAGGACCATGGCAATTTCGAAACTTAAATGAGTGGCTTATTGATAAAAGTGATGCACTTCTCGTTATATATGATGAAGAGAAGCAAGGAACACCTCAGTATCTACTTAATGTTGCAAGAAGAGCGCAAGAGCATGAACAGTATGAAATTATTATGATTACACCATTTGACATTCAAATGATTGCTGAAGATGAACAAATGTCTAATCCTGATTATTGGACACAATAGGTTTTTAATAGTAAAAGAGAAATTGACTTTTTACGGTCTATTTGAAACAATATGAACTAGAATGGTTAATTTTTTATGAAGAGAATATAGAGGTGAATTATAGTGTTAGCTGATAAAATTCGGTTAAGTGCACGTGAAATTTTAGAAAAAGACTTTAAAACATCATTAAAAGGTTACAACCCTGATGAGGTAGACAAATTTCTAGATATCGTGATTAAAGATTATGAAACATTTTATCAAGAAATTGAAATGCTTCAACAAGAGAATTTGAGGTTGAAGAAAAAAACTGACGAACCACAAAATAATACTCAAATCCAAAAAAATCCCTCAAATTCCACAAATTATGATATACTGAAGAGGATTTCGAATCTTGAAAAGCATGTGTTTGGTAGTAAATTATATGAGTGAGAATTAAAATTAAATTTTAAGTACAGCTTAGAGAACACGTAATCATCAGCTAGATGTCCTGTGTTCTTATTTAAACTAAATCAAGTTCTATCATTTTTTAGAGAACGCTCCATTGACATTTATATGGTTTGTATTATAATTAATAATTGTCGTTAGTATCAATAACGTTCGGGTAATCGCTGTAAGTTTTATTCTTGCAGAGGAAAGTCCATGCTCGCACGGTGCTGAGATGCCCGTAGTGTTCGTGCTTGGCGAAGTCATAAGCCAAGGCATCCTTTGAATAAGGGTGACGGCAGGGAAAACAGCTAAGCCATTTGGTATGCTGTGACTACCTTGAAAGTGCCACAGAGACGTAGTTCTGTCGGAAACGGCAGAAGTGGAACGAGGTAAACCCCTCGAGCGAGAAACCCAAATGATGGTAGGGGCGCCTTCTCAAAGGAATTCAACGGAGAGAAGGGCGAGGTGATAAGCCTCGAAGATAGATGATTACCACCGGAGTACGAGGCAATTTGCCGCTTGCAGTACGATGGAACAAAACATGGCTTACAGAACGTTATTATATCGACTATAATTGATAAACCAAAGTTCTCTCTAAGATGAATCTTTTCATTTAGAGGGAACTTTTTTACGTTTATAATTTGATCTGTTTGGATTACATAACTATTTCCTTCTTCATCTAAGAGTAGCAATTAATAATTAAAAATGTTGAATATTTGGGGTGGTCAAAAGGTGACACAGAAATGGCAACCAATAGATGAAGTTCATGAGTCTGTTTTTAATAAACATATGCGAGCTATTTTTAATTTCATGGAAGAAGGAACTGTTATTTTAGACCGATATAAACGAATAATACTTATCAATAAAAGTGCTCAAGATTTTATAGGTTATACTTATGATGAAATCTATCAATATCCGTTTGAACATTTAATAGATAATAAAAAACATTTGAATCAAATCTGGGAAGTAGTACATTCAGCACGAAAATGGCAAGGTGAAGTTACGGTCCGCACGAAAAAAAATTTGTTCGTCAGTTATCGACTCGTTTTACGTGAAATTCGTAACGAGCAAGGGGACTTAATAAATTATTACGCTCTATTAAAAGACATGACGGAATATGAGCAATCACGTTCAAAACTTCGTCTTGCAGCTAAAGTAATTGAAAATACAAGTGAAGGTGTTATGGTGACAAATAAAGACGGTGAAATTATGTCTGTTAACCCAGCATTTACAAAAGTAACAGGTTATTCCCAAGAGGAAGCGATTGGGAACAATCCTAGTTTCCTGCAATCGGGTGTCCATAGTAAACCTTTTTACGAAAAAATGTGGAAAGAAATAATGGAAACAGGAAGTTGGAACGGAGAGATTTGGAATCGACGTAAGGACGGAAGCTTGTATCCGGAGTGGGTAAATATTAGTGCAATCTATACTAATCGAGATGATGTAAGTAACTATGTTGCAGTGTTCTCTGATATAACTGAGCGCAAGAAGGCTGAAGAACGTTTAAAACAACTGGCACATTATGATGTATTAACTGGAGTAGCAAACCGTTATTTTTTTAATACACAATTAGATAAATTTATAGAGCAAGCTAAGTATAATAGTAATGCGCTAGCTGTACTATTTCTTGATCTTGATCGATTTAAAGTTATAAATGATACGTTAGGTCATGATATTGGAGATGAATTGCTAAAAGGTGTAGCTAACCGAATGAAAAAGTGTTTGCCTAAAGAGGCTTTCATTGCCCGTTTAGGTGGCGATGAGTTTACTGTTTTATTACCTAAGGTTGAGGACCGAACTGAAGCAAGTAAATCTGCTACATGCATTATAGATGCTTTTAAAAAGCCATTTAATTTTGAGGGTCATGAGGTTTATGTTACGACAAGTATAGGGATTAGCTTGTTCCCTCAAGATGGTGAAGATGGGGAACAGCTTGTGAAGCATTCAGATATGGCAATGTATGAAGCGAAGTCACGAGCAAGGAATACCTATACATATTATCGTGAAGACTTAGATTCATCTAAATTGGAAATGGTAGAATTAGAGAATCATTTATAACTTTAAATCGAT
>NZ_MJEH01000019.1:0-21781 GCF_001742425.1 Bacillus solimangrovi | reverse complement strand
CCTGTGGCATAATCATTTACGAAAGGCGCTTGATCGAGAGGAATTTTCAGTAGAATTTCAACCTCAAGTTGACTTGCAAAGTGGGAAAGTTGTTGGTGTTGAAAGCTTATTACGCTGGAATCATCCTAGCCTCGGAAATGTTCCGCCATATTCTTTTGTTCCTTTAGCAGAAGAAACAGGGATGATCATGGCAATAAGTGATTGGGTTGTTAAGAAATCATGTAGTAAAGTGAAACAGCTTCATGATCAAGGATATCCGATTCGTTGTAGTGTAAATGTCTCAGCGATGCAGTTTCAACAAGACGATTTTGTTGGGAAAATTGCTGCGATTTTAAATGAGACGAAGCTTGATCCTCGTTATTTAGAAATCGAATTAACCGAGACAATGATTATGCCACAGGCAGCACACTCAATAGACAAATTGGTAAAACTAAAAAAGTTAGGTGTGAAGATATCAATCGATGATTTCGGCACAGGTTATTCATCATTAAGTTACTTAAATCGTCTGCCAATTGACACGTTAAAAATTGATAAAAGTTTTATACGTAATTTGAAGACATATCATGAAGATGCTTCAATCGTAACGGCGATTATTACGATGGCACACAACTTAAGTTTATCGGTTGTTGCTGAAGGGGTCGAATTGCCAAAACACATTCAATTTTTAAAAAGGGAAAAGTGTGATATGATTCAAGGGTACTTTATAAGTAAACCGGTTCCATTTGAACGATTAATCGTTTTTTTAGAAGATTGGATGCCAGACTATTTAAGTTAATTTCCAGTGAAAAGTATTCGCTATTGAGAATCACATATAATACTTTCTTTACAGGTAATTAATTAATTCTGTAAGGTGGAAATAAAGCACATGGGTACTATATTAATAACAGATACTAAAAATTGAATTATACACAGCAGGAGAGATAAAGATGTCAAAAGTAACGTTAATTGCAACAGCAGCAATGGGATTAGAAGCCGTCGTTGCAAATGAAGTGAGAGCATTAGGCTATGAAGATATAACTGTAGAAAACGGTCGTGTAACGTTTACAGCGGATGAAACGGCAATCGCAAGATGTAATTTGTGGTTGCGAACAGCAGATCGAGTTAAGCTTAAGATCGGTGAATTCAAAGCAACAACATTTGATGAATTATTTGAGCAGACGAAAGCATTACCTTGGGGTGAATATATTTCAAAGGATGCCAACTTCCCGGTTATAGGTAAGTCGGTGAAATCGAAATTATTTAGTGTTTCAGATTGTCAGGCTATTGTAAAAAAAGCGGTAGTTGAAAGTATGCGTCAATATTATGGTGGTGTAGAGTGGTTTGATGAGAATGGACCACTACATCGAATTGAAATTGCACTTCATAAAGATATTGCTTTACTAACAATTGATACGAGTGGAGCAGGTTTACATAAACGAGGATACAGAGTGAAACAGGGTGAAGCTCCGTTAAAAGAAACGTTAGCGGCAGCACTTGTAATGTTGACTAATTGGAAAGCAGATATGCCATTTGTTGATCCACTATGTGGTTCAGGAACGATTCCAATCGAAGCAGCGATGATTGGTCAAAACATAGCACCTGGTTTTAATCGATCATTTGCAGCTGAAGACTGGAATTGGATAAATAATGAAGTGTGGGATCGTGCATTACAAGAAGCTGAGGACTTAGCCAAGTATGATCAACCGATTAATATTTTTGGGGCAGATATCGATCACCGTATGGTTGAAGCAGCAGAGGCAAATGCAATTGAAGCAGGGTTTGCGGATTTAATTCAGTTTAAACAAATGCAAGTAAGTGATTTCACAAGTAAAGAACAGTACGGTGTAGTAGTAACGAATCCTCCTTATGGAGAGCGAATTGGAGACAGACCAGCAGTTGAGAAGTTATATCGTGATATGGGACGAGTCTTCCAACCACTTGACACGTGGAGTGTGTATGTTGTGACATCTTATGAACAATTTGAGAACGTATACGGTAAGAAAGCAACAAAAAAACGTAAGTTATTCAATGGCTTTATTAAAACAGATTATTATCAATTCTGGGGACCTAGACCTCCAAAAAAATGAAACATGAATTAATATAGATTTATTTGTAATCTGTACGAAATAGACATTATTTTAAATACATGACCACTTTCTTTTCACTGACTATATTTAAGGTGAGAAGGGTGGTTTTTTTGTTCCTTAAATTCAAATTTTTATGAGGTTACTTTTGAGAATTAAGCTTGATTATAAAAGTTACTTAACTATTTAACACGAACTTATACGTACAATGTTAAAAAAATGAATGATTGCAAAGTAGCATACTTTTTTGATTTATACGTATAAATAGTTTATTTCTTAATAAAATAAGAAGTATGTAATGATTTGGAGGGATTTGAAATGATAGATGCTAATAGGGAAATTCGATTAATATCTGAGGCTTTACGGCGTTCAAAGCAACAAATTCATCGTCTATCACTTGAACAAGTAGAACGCGAGAAGATTGAGCAAAGGTTAATAAAAGCTGAGATTGACTGTCAAAGAGCATTCTTTCATGCTACGAAGATAAATATTAATCCGGTTAAATTAAAAGTAGAGGACATATAGAGGTTGACATCTGTCCTCTTTTTCTAAGATAATAATAATTTAGTAAAGAAGATGGACGGAGGTTACATGTTGACCATTAATAGAGATTTACCATTTTTATTTGATAAAGAAACATCCTTTTTTCAAGGGTTGTCTGATTATATAGGTGATGTATTTTATGACCTGCTTCCTGAAGCAGGTTTTGAGTTGCGTGATGAACAAATTTTTATGGCATTTCAACTTGAACAGGCGTACAAACAAAACAAAGCAATTTTTGCTGAAGCAGGTGTAGGTACGGGGAAAACGCTCGTCTATTTATTGTACGCTATTTGTTATGCTCGTTATAAGGGAAAACCTGCAATAATTGCTTGTGCGGACGAAAATTTAATTGAACAGCTTATGAAACCAGGTGGAGAGCTTGATAAATTAAAGAAGCACCTAAACATTGATGTTGATGCAAGGTTAGCAAAATCTCCATCAAGTTATTTGTGCTTAAAAAAGTTTGAGAAGACAACCGCAACTGATGATGACGAAGCGTACGATGATATATATGATAGACTTCCTGAATTCGTATTTGAGAATGCAACGATGCAATCATTTAAACGTTATGGTGACCGTAAAGATTTTCCAGATTTATCTGATGACCAATGGGAGAAGGTAAATTGGGATTCTTTACAGCAGTGTTCATCATGTGATGTACGTCATCGCTGTGGAATGACATTAAATCGAGATTATTATCGAAAGGCAACTGACTTAATTATATGTTCGCATGACTTCTTCATGGAGCATGTTTGGACGAAAGAATCTCGTCAGGAAGAGGGGCAGCTACCTTTATTACCAGAAATGTCTTCTGTTGTATTTGATGAAGGACATTTGTTAGAGTTTGCAGCACAGAAAGCATTAACTCATCGCTTACAAGCTGATCATTTCTTGAAGGCAAGTGAACCTGTGTTAGAAAATGGATTACGTGAATCATTTCTACTATTAGTAGAAGAAGTTATTCATGAAAATAATCGCTTTTTCAAACAACTTCAACTGGCAAGTACAGCAGTTCGTGGTTCAGAGCGTTATGAGATTGAATGGAATTCCACTCTACAAGCTTGTGGTGAAAAGCTAATATCACTCGTTGAGAAGCTAGAGGATGAGCTTGTGTTTGAAGGAGAAAGTTTTTTAATTGATGAATACCATTTTAGTATTTTTGATGAAGGTTTAAGCCGATTAGCTCGGATGCTTACATTGTTATTAAAAGAAAAAAATGCAGTATATTGGGCAGAGGGAACCGATACTAATTATACGCTTGTTATAATGCCGAAACAATTACCTACTATGTTGAAGGAACAGCTCTTTTCTGGTCAGCGTCCATTTATTTTCACTTCAGCAACGATGAGTGAAAATGGTTCTTTTGAGTATTTACAACGCTCATTAGGAGTAGAAAACCCGCTTACCTTCTCTGTAGACTCTCCGTTTGATTATGAACAACAAGCACGTTTTGAAGAGATGAAATGTGAAGAGGATATTACTTTCAAATCAGCACAAGTTATTCGTCAACTTGAAAAGACAGATGGAAGAGGGCTTATTCTATTCCGTTCAAAAGAAGAGTTACTAGCATTTAAGACTTCTATTTCTAAATTCGATTTACCATGGAACATGTATTTTGAAGGAGAAGAAGAAATTAGTACACTTACGGCTGCATTCGAATCAGATGAGCAATCGGTGTTATGTGCCTACCGTTTATGGGAAGGGCTCGATATACCAGGACCAGCACTTTCACATGTAATTATTTGGTCACTGCCATTTCCTCCGAATGATCCAGTGTTTCAATCGAAGCGAAGAGATAGTAACAAACCTTTTGAGGAAATTGACTTACCATATATGCTTTTACGATTACGACAAGGATTTGGTCGTTTAATTCGTTCGAGTGAGGATAATGGAGTTGTCACATTATGTTTGCACAATGAAGAAGAACAACTTCTTGAGCAAGTACGAAATGTCATTCCGAATAATACAATTGTAATCTAATAAGGGAATCCTGTCTGATTGTACAATCAAGACAGGATTTTTTTAATCTGTAGCTAGTTTTTTAAAACTGATATACTGATAAGAACATGTTATACTAATAAATATAGTTTGATCGTCATTGAACGTGATGATATTGATTACTGATTGTTTTATACATAATCTAACTTTTGAAATAGAGACGAGGAGGAGCAGTTGTGAGTAGACTTCAAGACATTTTATCTTACAATAAACAATTTATTGAGGAAAAAAAATACGAGCAATATGAAACATCAAAGCTACCAGATAAAAAAATTGTTATTTTATCGTGTATGGATACTCGATTGGTGGAGCTATTACCGAAAGCGATGAATATTGGAAATGGCGATGTAAAAATGATCAAAAATGCTGGAGCGATGATTACTGATTCATATGGCAGTATAATGCGAAGTATTTTAGTAGCAGTTTATGAATTACAAGCTGAAGAAGTATTTGTGATCGGTCATTATGATTGTGGTATGACAGGATTACATGCTGATAAACTGTTAGAGAAGGCGAAAAAAGGTAATTTTACAGATGAGAAACAGAAGTCATTAGAAGGTTCTGGAGTCGATTTAAAGACATGGCTGAAAGGATTTGATTCTCCGGAAGAGAATGTACGTCATTCTGTTCAACAAATTCATCAACATCCGCTATTTCCAACTGACATTCCTGTTCATGGACTTATCATTGAGCCGAATACAGGTAGACTTGATTTAGTTATAGATGGAGATAGAAAATAGAATCAAGAAATTGAATGAGACACGAAGAAACACCTCAATGTGGAATTGAGGTGTTTCTTTGCATATTAATGTTTATTATCTGGCTCAAGCATTAAAATGATATGTAATTCACCTTTATCTTCAACCTTGACCGGTACACGGAACGCTCGATCAAATCCATACATTTTTGTTTCACCGACCATGACAGTAGGAGGTGTGATGTCTGTTGTCATTCCTTTACTAGAAATATTAGTTGCGATATTTCCAGCAAGCATATTTCCGAGTTCACCTGTAAAGGATTGAAGCATTTCACCTTCGAGAGGCATTCCGAACATTAACTCCCCGACATTGCTTAATGTTGGTTCATCACTTACAATGACGATTCTCCCTCTCACATCACCTGTCATTCCTATTAATACTCCTATTGACGATTGTTGAAGTGGTTGGGTAGTCATAGATGGTTTAGAAATATCTAATTTAGCAGGTATAATTGTATTTACTGAATCAATTGTGCCATTTAAGACATGGGTGATTTTTTCACTAAGTGACATAGTACCCCCCTCTTTATTACTAGTCTATTAGTACAAATAATAACATGTTTGTTGGGAGTATAGTAATGTTAATTAAGAACTTTATATGAACATTCAGATTGTTTGTTTAATTTTAAGTAAATTAGTCCTAAATTTATGTTATTTTTTTATATTTTTAATAAAAAAAGGTTTATGATTATTAGATAGTGAACTTATGACAAAGTAAGCGGAATTATTAGTTTATTTTCAGATAGTTTTATTAATAAGATAGAAACTGAATAGTATTCATCTCCAATCTAATGTGCTAAGTGATAAAAATTGGATAGGATATAATCATAAAATGAAGTTATAATATAAGAGCACAGCAATTCTTCAAAACGTTGAAAAGAAAGTAACCCCCTTCGCCTTCTCATTTTATGAGGAGGCTTTTTCGATTTCCTCCAACTTTTTCTCAATTCAAATGCCCATTCAGGAAAGTATCACTTTTTTTCTATAAATTGTATGAGAAATCACTAATTCGTTCAAACTAACTCCGTAAGAAAAGCTATTGGAGGTTAGGGTATGTCTTTCATCGCTTCTGTTGCAACAGCAAATCCTCCTTACGAGGTAAACCAAGAGGATGTCTCTGTACTTGTCCAGAAGATATTTAATGGGAAATTTCGTAATCTTGATCGTATGTTACGTGTGTTTGAACATAGTCAGATAGAGAGGCGATTCGTTTCTGCACCATTGTCTTGGTTTTCTGAGCAAAAAAGCTTTCAAGAAAAAAATGAGTTGTATATTCAAATGGCTGTTCAATTATCTGAAGAAGTGATAACACGGTGTTTAGAAGCTGATACATTTGCCAAGAAAGTATCTGTTGAAGAGATAGATGCGATTTTCTTTGTATCTACAACAGGAATTGCAGCACCTACTATTGATGCTTATGTCATGAACCACATGTCTTTTTCTCCATATGTTAAACGAATTCCGATATGGGGATTAGGTTGTAATGGAGGAGCATCAGGATTATCAAGAGCTATGGAGTATTGTAAGGCTTACCCAGAACATAATGCATTGGTCGTATGTGTAGAGTTATGTAGTTTAACTTTTCAGCATGGAGATACAACAAAGAGTAATTTAATTGGGACTTCATTATTTGCAGATGGTGCAGCTTGTACACTTATTTGTGGGGACGACTCACAACTTATTGAGAAGATGAAGTGTGAACTTATTCCATCTTTCGTTGATACACAATCGGTACTTATGAAAGATAGTTTGGACGTGATGGGGTGGGATGTACAGAATGAAGGACTATTCGTTATCTTCTCTAAAGATATTCCTACACTCGTTCATAATTGGTTTGCAAAAGAAGTACTTCATTTTTTGGAAAAGAAAGATTTGCATGTTGGTTTGTTAAGAACATTAATTGCTCATCCTGGAGGGCAGAAGGTGTTGGATGCTTATGAAGAGTCTCTTCAATTAAAACCAGATATGCTTCAAGTTTCGAGGGATGTTCTTCGGTCTTTTGGAAATATGTCTTCTGCAACGGTAATGTTTGTGTTGGAAAAAATAATGAAACAATCGTTTAAAGAAAATGATTATGGTGTAATTTGTGCATTAGGTCCAGGGTTTTGTACTGAGTTTGCCTTACTTCAATGGAAACAGAGGGATGGAAGATGATGCTTGCCATAATATTAACAATTGTCATTATTCAACGGTTAATGGAATTATTTATTGCAAGAAGCAATGAGAAATGGATGAAAAAACATGGAGCAGTTGAAGTAGGAAAAGAACATTACAAATGGATTGTTATGTTACATGTTTTATTTTTTATTTCTCTTATTGTAGAGGTTCGTATGTTTGAAAGAGATTTATCACCGTTGTGGCCTGTTTTTTTCTGTTTGTTTGTTGTAGCCCAATATGTTCGGTTCTGGAGCTTGAAATCATTAGGTAAGTTTTGGAATACTAAAATTCTTGTATTGCCTAATGTGAATGTCATTTCTAAAGGTCCTTATAAGTACATTCGACATCCAAACTACTTAATTGTTATGTTAGAAATTTTTCTGTTACCGATGATGTTTCAAGCGTATTATACGGTATTGATTTTTTCAGTAGTAAATGCAATTGTATTACGAATACGAATCTTAACTGAAGAGGAAGCGTTAATGAAGCATACAAATTATCGAACTCAATTTTTGTTGAAGAGACGGTTTATTTCGCAAAGAACACGGTAATTCAATTGTAAAATCTGATTGAAAATGAAAATCAATCATGTTAATATGAATGTATTAAATGATAATTATTATCACTATGAACATAGAAAAAATGATTTTGTTTAGATTCTAACTTTTTGGTGAGGCGATATAAAAAAGGTAAAGGGATGGTGAAAAGTGTGATTTATTTGTTATTATCACTAGTTGCTTTGTTCTTTGGTGGAATTTTGATGTTTTTACTAAACAATACGGTTGATCGTTATAAGCCGAAGAAGAAAGTAATGCCCATTACAAATCAATATCGCTCTGCGCCTGTTCACAATCGAGTTCATTAGTAAATAATAAAACCTTCTGTCATTGACTAGACAGGAGGTTTTATTATTTCATAAATTAGTTCGTGTAAAAATCTATTGTTTCTAGTTAGAGGTTTCTAATGGTTATGACATGAAATAATCATCTTCGAAGTAGTTAACATATTCTGTGTTTTGTTGCTTCTGATACAAAGTAGAATATCTGAAAAATGAAAAAAGATTGTAGCGAAACCGAACAATTGGTAACATAAGAACAGATATAAGTAAGAATGAACATAAAGGGGTTTAGATGATGGGTACGCGTTTAGACAGCGACAAGTTGACAATTCAGGAGACAATTACACGCTTTACAAATTTGGCAAAGCAGTTTTCGAAATATAATGATAACCTTCAAATGAAGAAGATGTTACAACTGATTGAAAAAGTTGATAACAAGCAGGCTGTAATAGGGTTTTGTGGGCATTTTTCAGCAGGTAAATCAACGATGTTGAATAATTTGTTAGAAAAAGATGTATTGCCATCAAGTCCGATTCCTACTAGTGCAAATTTAGTTCGTGTTAAAAAGGGCGATACGTACGCACGCATTTATTACACAGACGATAAAGCTGTGCAATTTTCGCCACCAATTGATATGGAAGCTGTTCGAGAGCTTTGTAAAGATGGAACGAATGTATTTTCACTCGAGATTAGTGATGAAGATGTTTCGATTCCAAATAATATTGTATTAATGGACACACCAGGTATCGATTCAACTGATGAAGCTCACCGATTAGCAACAGAATCGTCACTTCATCTAGCTGACGTTATCTTTTATGTAATGGATTATAATCACGTGCAGTCAGAAGTGAATTTTACCTTTTCAAAGACGCTTCAAGAGATGGGGAAAGACGTTTATTTAATCGTTAACCAAATTGATAAACATGATGAGCGAGAGCTTTCATTTACTAGCTTCCAACAAAGTACGATGGATAGTTTTGCTAATTGGGGTGTGTATCCGAAAGGGATTTTTTATACAACTTTATATGAACCGTCACATTCTGCTAATCAGTTTTATCATGTGCAACAGTTGCTCCATGAACAGAGTATGATTTCTGAAGAAGATATAATCGAACGAGCATTCGTTTCAGCAAAGCAAATAATTAATGACCATTTGAACGTTTTAGAAGAGGATCAAGATGAGCGGAGGGCACAGCTTGAACAGATAATAGGTGATGCTGATCTTGCAGTTTTATCGGATAAAATGAACTTGCTAGAACAATTAAAGCAGCAACACGAAAAAGAACCAGATATGTTTGAGAAAGCATTTCGTGATGATTTGGATGAATTGTTAAATAATGCGTATATTATGCCAGCAACAACGCGTGAACTTGCCCATCATTATTTGGAAAGTAGACAACCAGATTTCAAAGTGGGAATCTTGTTTGCTAAGAAAAAAACTGATGAAGAGAGACAAGTACGTTTAAAAAGCTTTTATGAAGATTTCAGAGATAAAGTAGATAAAGAATTATCATTTCATATAAAAGGTTTTTTAGAGAAGATGTTTAAATCATATGATTTGGATGATGTATCATTATTATCTCAAATCCATAATGTACAGATTGAATTTAATGAAAACGTTTTAAAAGATACAGTTAAAACTGGAGCAGGTGTAACAGGAGATTATGTATTAAATTATACAAATGATGTATCAACAGAGATTAAACGTTTGTACAGGTATGAATTAATCCCACTAATGCATGAGGCAAAGAATCTGCTTCAAAATAATAACAAGGAAGTTTTAAGTGACTTAAGTAAACAGTTAACGGAAATAAGTGCAACGTTAGCAGCATCAAATGAATTAGGTCTATTAAATAAAACACTATTTAATCGAAAAGAAGAAATGGAACTACTTCTTATAAGTGGCCTGAATGAAGATTGGGGTGATTTGTTAGAATGGTTACAATCTTCACGCGAAGTCATAAATGAAGCAGAAGCACCTCTTCAATTAAAAGAACAACAAGTAAAGCAGGTAAATCCCATTCACAATGATAAGCAAGGGGCTGAGCACAACGTAATAGAAAGTGAAGTTGACGAAACGATTGCGTTGTTACAAAAAGGAGCACAAGCGGTTGAACCAATTAAAGGGATGACGTCTTATGTGAAAAGTTTGCGAAGTAAAGCAGAGAAATTGTCAGAACGAAACTTCACCTTTGCGTTATTTGGGGCATTTAGCGCGGGTAAATCATCGTTTGCCAATGCACTTATTGGCGAAGCCGTTTTACCTGTTTCACCAAACCCTACTACTGCTGCAATTAATAAAATTGCTCCGCCTGATGACATTCATCCAGATGGAACAGTTGTGATCAAGTTTAAAGATGAAGAACAGCTTTTAACTGACTTGAATGCTGCGCTAACCCCTTTTAATCGTTCTTCTACAACAGTTCAAGAGGGATTAGAAGCAGTTGGCTCTTTACAAAAATCAGCAGCAGAGGATAATGTTCAACTAGCCTTTTTACAAGCAGCAAAAAAAGGCTACAATGATGTGAAAAGTAAGCTCGGTAAGGTTATTTCCGTTCCTCAAGACGAGTTTGCGGCTTACGCGGCTACGGAGGAAAAATCATGTTTCGTTGAGTGGATGACACTTTATAAAGATTGTCCATTAACGGAAAACGGAATTACGTTAGTTGATACACCAGGGGCAGATTCAATTAATGCACGCCATACGAATACAGCGTTTCATTACATTCGAAATGCGGACGCAGTATTATTTGTTACGTACTATAATCATGCATTTTCTAAGGCAGACCGAGAGTTTCTAATTCAATTAGGTCGTGTGAAAGAGACATTTGAATTAGATAAAATGTTTTTCATCGTTAACGCAAGTGACTTAGCGAAAACGAATGAAGAACTAAATGATGTTGTTGAATATGTTAGTGATGAGTTAACAACGTATGGTATTCGCAAACCGCGTATTTATCCTATTTCGAGTAAACGAGCATTAGAAGCAAAGAATGGGAAACCAAATTCATATGGAGACAATTTCTTGGTGTTTGAAGATGCGCTTCAACGTTTTATTCAGAATGAATTAACGAATGTTGCTGTACAAGCAGCTAAGACTGATCTGCAACATACGAAAGAACGCGTTCAGTCACTGTTAACTGTTGCGAATGAAGGTGCTGAGCAGAAGGCGGTAAGAAAAGAAGCTGCGTTAATGAGATTAAATAAATCATTAGAAATGATGCGCGATCTATCGAGTGAACCTTATAAACAATCTGTTCTTCAAGAAGTTGAAGAGTTAATTCATTATGTAGAACAACGAATCTTTTTGCGCTTTACTGATTTTTACAATGAGTCTTTTCATCCAGGTGCTTTTCGAAATGCCGATGCAAAAACTGTTATGCAAAGTTGTATGCAAGAATTAATCAACTCAATTGGATTTGATCTATCACAAGAGATGCGGGCAACGACGTTAAGAGTCGAGAAATTTATTAATGAAAAATTGTATGCATATGATGAAAAGTTACAAAAAATAGGGATTGAAAGTGATGAGGGTCTCTCATTTTTAGAATTTGAGCGGTTAGAATTTGATGAGCAAGTTTTGGAAAATGGATTGCAACGAGAAACTGTAGCTCAATACCGTTCAGTTTTGAATCAATTTAAAAGTACGAAGCATTTTTTTGAACAAGGTGGTAAATTGGCAATTCGTGAAGTATTAAAGGAACAAATAAGAGTGCCAGTTCGAAAAGAATTAAAAGAGTATGTAGAACGGTTTAAAAACCATTACAAAGGTTTGTATGCCGAACTTTCAAATGAACAATTGAATAGTAGGGAAAAGGATCTGAAAGAGTATTATGAGGCAGTATTAGAAGCGTTAAGCGAAACAGTAGATACAACGGCTCTTGAACATGCTTATCAACAATTAAAGCAACATCATTAAAAATAGATGGGAGCTCACAGTTATGGAAGAAACACGCACAAATGCAGAACGATTTCTGACAGCATTCAACATTATTACGAAAGAACTAGAAAGTTTAATTGGACTAAATAAATACATTCCTTTTGCAAAACTTGTGGACATGGCTAAAAAGCGTAATGGAACGGTACTGCATTTTGTTGAAGACTTAAAAGAATATTCTGCGTTGCGTAATGCAATTGTTCATGATCGCGATTTCCCTGAACGTGTGATTGCCGAACCACATATCACGGTTGTGGAGAAAATGGAGCAAATTGCAAAAGAGCTAGAGGCTCCTCAATTGCTAATTCCTAACTTCCAAAAAAAGGTTATCTCTTTTGATATTAATGACCGTTTGCAATTATTAATGGATGGTATCGAAACGTATGGTTTTTCACAATTTCCGATAATGGAAGATGGGGCGTGTAAAGGTCTAATTACTGATCGTGGGATAACGCGGTGGTTTGTGCACCATGCAAATGAACTGGAAATGATCCCGCATGTCACATTAAGAGATATTATGAGTTTTGAAAGAAATATTAAAAATTATGTGTTCATGTCACAGTCAAAAAATATTTACGATGTAAGAGAGTTGTTTTATCATCACTTAGAGCGATACCAAGTTCGTCTAGAAGCTGTCCTCATTACAAAAAACGGAAACAATGAAGAATCTTTGTTAGGTATCGTAACACCATTTGATATCGTAAGATTGCCTGTTTAATTGTACACCCCCCTTTATATATAAAGGGGGGTGTACTTGTTAGTGTGCATGGAATCTGAAGGAAGTGAGCAGAAGGATAAAAAGGGAGTCATAGAGTCAAATACAATCTCATATTTCCTTTCAGAAATAAAATGCTAGCTAATACTTACATATGCATGCTAATCCCTCCTACTATTATAAATAATTATTGTATTATCGTGAAAAGTCATTTTTAAAAAAATCAAAATTTGAAATATTAACAATTACTTATAATTATTTTATTTCCTTTTTAATATAGTTTTAATGTAAGGATATATTTGTAAACTTTGTTGCTCATCAATATAGTTGTTGTATATTTGCTACAATAATAACAGAGTTTACCAATAATTTTATCGGAGTATTATGTATTATTGTTAAATATTCCAATGAAAAGAATTTGTAATTTAGGAGATATATGATGAGTAAGCATGAACGGCATATTATAATTATCGGGTTAATATTAGCAATACTTTTTCTACATTTTTTAAATCCAGTGACAAACTCTAATCCATCTGCTCCAACTGCTAATAAAGGTATAATCGATTTGACCAATTGGAATTTTTATAATGATGGTTTAGTTAGTCTAAATGGAAATTGGGAATTTTATGAAAACGAACTATTAGAACCTAGTTTTTTTAGTAGAAACGAGTTAAATAATAACTATCAACATGTTCCGAGCATTGGCAATCAACAACGTAGGTCAAGTGTTATTAATAAAGACGGTTTTGGTACATATCGACTTAAGGTTATGTTGAATGATGAACATAATGACCAGCTTTTTGGACTGAAAATTAATGATATACGCATGGCACATAAGTTGTTTATTAATAATCATTTAATCGGACAGAGTGGGGAGCCTAGCAATAATTTAGAGACGCAACAAATTGGAAATATTCCTTATGTAAAGTATTTTCCCATTAGTCAATCTTCGTTTGATATAGTCATACAAGTATCAAAATATGATTATTATGATGGGGGTATTATTGGTGATATTGAATTTGGTCTCCAAGAGGATATTTCCAAGTTGCAATTGGTTTCTTATGGTACAGATCTATCGATAATTTTCGTATTGTTGTTATTTTGTGTATATCATATGAGTATTTATTTTATAAAAGTGAAAAGAGATATGTATTATCTATACAATGGACTATTTTTTCTCTGTCTATTAATCTCTTACTCTTGTAGAAGTGAGAAGTTATTTATGTTGTTTTTTCCATCGTTTTCAATTGATATTGCCTATAAAATTCAAGATATTTCAGCTTATAGCGCTATCTTGCTTATTTTTGGATTCCTTCATGCTTTAGATTCGACTCTACTTTCTAGGCGAGCTATGCGTATTGTTTGTTCTCTCTTAATGATATATCCGTTAATTGTTTTGCTGTTTCCTTATAATATTTATACCCATATAGAGATGGTTATCCTGTTTTTTAGTGGAGGGTGCTTAATTTTTATTTTCTTTAAGTTAGTGTGGGTATTTTATAAAAGAGAATATGAGGTTGAAAAAAGAGAGTTATTACTATTATCTAGCATATTTATTTTTCTGTTTTTTATGTACTTCGGTACAATTAATTTCTTTGATATTATGGTAGCTTTGACAGGAGAATTTGTAAATTGGGAAGCGATTACAAAAACTCGGTCTCAAATAATCTATTTTCTAGGACAATACAGAGAAATAAGTATTGTTATCTTTGTAGCGGTTATGTATATTTTATTAGCTCTTCGATATACACATACTTTTGGAAAACTTGAACACTTATCGGCTAAGTTAATATCAATGAACAAAATGAAAGATGAATTTTTAGCAAAAACCTCTCATGAGCTAAAAACACCATTACATGGCATTATAAATATTTCTTCTTACTTATTAGAAAAGAAAGATCGCATGTCTCATAACCAACGAGAAAATCTTACTCTTATTCACGATACCTCTATTAAGTTATCCAATTTAGTAAATGATTTAATTGATGTCTCCCGATTAAAAAATGGGGGTTTGAATTTACACATTTCACATGTAGATATTAAAGTATCAACACAAATAGTATTTGATGTTCTGGCATTTGAAGTAAGAGGCAAAGATATCGAATTAGTAAATAAAATTCATCCTTCTACACTAGTTGAAGCTGACGAAAATCGATTGCGTCAAATCTTGTATAACTTAATCCAAAATGCGATTAAACATACAGAACAAGGGGAAATTACTGTTTCATCCCAATTAGTAGAAGACACTTTATACATTTATGTAGAGGATACTGGTATAGGAATACCAATTGAGAAAAGAGAAGAGATATTCAGTTATTTCGAACAACATGATCAATTAATGTTAGATGGTAATTATCAAAGCATGGGTTTAGGATTATATATTAGTCGCCAATTAGTAGGGAAGATGAATGGTGTTATTTGGGTAGATTGGTCAGAAGTAGGTAAAGGGTCTAGATTTTGCTTCACCTTACCTATTGTACAAAATCTAAAATTAGTTGAAGAAATATCATCAATCGTACCTTCAGCACCAACTGAACAGAATGAAGATTTATTAGAGGATAGGATATGTACTCCTAACTTGAATCAAACGATTCTCATTGTTGATGACGAACGGGCCAATATTCAAGTGCTGCAAAATATCTTATCTATACAACAATATAAGGTAATGATTTCATATTCAGCGAGAGATGCATTAATTAAACTTAAAGAGCATCCTTATATTGACCTTGTTATAACTGATGTGATGATGCCGGAAATGTCAGGATTTGAGCTTTGTCGAAAAATTAGGGAGTCTAATTCATTCATAGCTTTACCGATTTTGTTAGCAACAGTGAAAGATATGCCGGAGGATATCGCACTTGGATTTAGTGTAGGAGCAAACGATTATATTACAAAACCTTTTGACTCCAATACAATCTTAGCGAGAATTCAAACATTGCTCACCATGAAAAAGTCAATGGAGGACGCTTTCCGTAATGAATTAGCTTTTTTACAAGCTCAAATTAAACCACATTTTTTACATAATGCTCTTAGTACAATCGCATCACATTGCTATACGAATGTGGACGATGCAATTCGATTGCTTAAAATGTTAAATCAATATTTACGTATTATATACCATACAACTCCTCGAACGATGTTTATACCATTTGAACAAGAATTAAAGTTAATAGAGGCTTATGTGGAAATTGAAAGAGTTAGGTTCAAGTGGCTCAACTATACAGCCAACATAGATGAAGGATTAGATGGAATATACATTCCTGCATTATGTATTCAACCTTTTGTAGAAAATGCAATAAGACATGGAGTTTTTAATAAAAAAGGAGAAGGAAATGTTTCATTAACAATTATAAACCTTCAAACTTTTATTCGTATTATTATTGAAGACGACGGAGTGGGATTGTCTGAAGATTTATTAAAGCAGTTTAAAAGTGGTGAACTTGAGAATTCAGGGATAGGCATGACAAATATAAAAAGAAGATTAGCATCTTTGAATGAAGCACATATACAAGTTGACTCAAAATTAAACTGTGGAACAAAGATTACATTGGAATTACGTAAAAGAACCGAAGCTGATTTGGATTATACTGAACAGGAGGTGTTGTGATGCTTAAAGTTATGATTGTAGAAGACGAACAACCGACGTTAGAAATGATGAATATGTTAATAAGCCAACAGCCTCAATTGGAGATTACCGGAAGTTTCACAAGTCCAATTAAAGCTTTGGAGATGTTCACTGTAATTCGTCCTGATGTAGTTTTTCTCGATGTAGAAATGCCAGAGATGAATGGGATTCAACTAGCTGAAAGAATGGTTCAAATCGATCAGGATATACAAATTGTATTCACAACGGCATACGAACAATACGCTGTTCAGGCGTTTAGAGTTTATGCTGTTGACTATCTTGTGAAATTTGTGACTTCAGAAGATATTAGTAGAGTAACCACCCGTTTATTAAAAAATCATTTGGAAAATTCAAAACTTGCACAGCTAAACTTAAAACCTAAGACATCAATTCATTGTTTTGGGAAATTTGAAGTAAGAGGTGAAGGTGGAGACATTGTTAAATGGCCCACAAGAAAAACTGAAGAGCTATTTGCATATTTTCTCGTTTATCCTAATCAAGTAGTTAGTAAATGGAAATTAATGGATATGTTCTGGGAGAAAAATGCGAAAATAAATCTCCATACTACAATTTCTCGATTGAAAAAAGTATTAAAGGAAAACGATATGAAGTTACAAATCCATACACTAAATGACGGTTATATGCTGGAAATCGAAACGGTAAATTGTGATCTGTTTGATTTTAAAACATATTTTTCACATCACAATAACGTAAATAAAGAAAATCTTAATGAAAGTGAAAATGTATTCCAAGTATATAAAGGACATTTATTTGACATAAAAGATTATTTATGGAGTTTGGGGGTTGAAGAGGAGTTAGCAGTGATGTATGAAAGGCTAACACGTGAATTAGCTAATTTCTATTTTATAGAAGGCAATATTGAACGGTCCGAAAAAGTTGTGAAAACATTTTTAGCTTTATATCCTTTTCATGAAGAAATGACTATTTTTCTACTAAACATATATGCAAGCCATCCAATCTATTATAAAAGGTTAAAAGAATACTATCATAACTACGTCAAGTTGCTAAAAGAGGAACTTGGGGTTGAACCCTCTGATGAAGTAAAGTGTCTCATTCCAAACTAAATAGGTCTCATCTAAAAAAAGGTGAGTGCTGCATGATTACTAATTCATCACAGCATCATCTTTTTTGATTATCAAGCTATAGAATTATATATAATGACGCGTTCAGTTATCTGAAATATATTTTGTACTTTTGATTCTTAAGTATCCAAATAAGCACTAGAACTAAAAAAATCATTCTTTGTAAGAAAATTGTAAGTATCGTTTGTTAATATCTCTCTGAAAGGCTCCGATCGTAAACTTTGTTGCAAATTATTGAACGAGGTTTTATATGGTTGTCATACTTATGAAAAAAAGAAGCGACAAGGAAATACGAAAACAGCCTTTTGAAATGACAAACAGTTTTTAAAGGGGGAATATGATGAAGAAGTTTAGTTCTTTACTACTGTGCATGTCGGTTATATTACTATTAATGGGTTGTTCTGGTGACGAAGAATTATCAGGAGTTAGCGGAAGTTCTGCTACACAAAGCAATGCAGAAGTAGTTGAAGATAGTACTGAAAAAAATGTAGTGAATGTTCAAGAACAACCAAAAGTGGAAAATGTGAGTCTTGAAATTACACAGGATAACGGTAAAGCTTGGGTAGACTCTATCGGTACTGTATGGTTACATTCTGCGGCTGTTTTTGAAAATACTGGAGATGAACCTATCAAAATTGGCGAAACACAAATGAACTTTAAAGATCAAGAAGGAGGCATTCTAGGTACGGCAACTTGGATATATTCGATTCCTGAAGTTGTGTTACCTGGTGAAAAAGCGTTTATTTCAGAAAGTACGTATATAGAAGGAACAAGTGATGCAAGTCTATACAAAGAAACTACTTATAATTTTGATTTTGAAAAAACAACAGCAGATCCCAATTTGATGGAAGTATCAGCTGTTAAAGGGGTAAAAGGAGATGAATATATACCTTATACAATAACAGGTATAGTGAAGAATACAAAGGAAGTTAAGCAAGAAAATGTTAAAGTTGCAGGTGCTTTATATGCAGAGGACGGACAATTATTAGGTGTTTTAACTGATTATATTGATGTTGGTTTAAATCCAGGCAGTGAAGCGGGGTTTGAATTATCTTACCCAGATATCCCAATTGAATTTGCAGATCAAGTTGCTACTGTTGAAGTGCTTGCATTTGGGTGGGGAAATTAGTAATGATTTTTTTATAATGTAGGAAACATAAAAGATGTTGACCTTTCGTAGTCAATATCTTTTATGTTTTCATGTAATTTTACTCAGAACTAGTCTGGTTTTACAGAACAATATTTTAGCAGTTTACATAATAGCGCTGGTTTAGTAATTATTCGTTCAGGAATTGCTAAGTCAATAGTTAACGACATTCACCTAGGTGAATGCCGTTTTTATACAATCTCTAAACTTTTATACCGTTTATTCTGTATTTTTGTTCATTAATAAGTAAAGTGCAGACATATCTTGTTCACTCAAATTATTATCCATTGCTTCTTTTAAGCGAGATGTGAGTTGTGAACCAATTGGGAGTTCCATATTTGCGTTTTTTGCCATTTGTTCTGCGATACGCATGTCTTTATGTAACAATTTAATTGCAAATCCTGCAGTGTAGTCTTCTTTAGCGATGAAGTTTTGATAATGTCGTTCGAAAATCCGACTTTGAGCATAACTTGCATTTAAAATTTCAAATATTAGATCTGTATCAACACCCATTCTTTTTCCGAGTGCGATGGCTTCACTAGTCGCCTGCGTATGGAAACTAACCATTAAATTATTTAATAGTTTAACGACTGAACCACTACCTGTATCACCAATGTGATAGATATTTTCTCCCATCACATCAAAAAGTGGTTTTACTCTGTTGAAGACTTCTTTTTTTCCTCCAGTCATAATCGTTAATGTCCCGTCCTCGGCACCAAAGTTGCCACCGCTAATAGGAGCATCGAGAAACTCAATTCCTTTTTTGGCAGCTGCAGTAGCGATCTTTTGATTTAACTCAGGAGCAACAGTACTATGATCTACTAGTATTAACCCTTCATGACCATTTTCGAGTAATCCTTCTTTTGAAAAATAAACCTTTTCAACATCTTCTGGGAGTGGCAGGCAAGTTAAGATGACATCAAGGTTTTGTGCCATTTGTTCAATGCTCATGCCAGTTTTACCGCCTTCTTTAGCGAAGGTTTCTTCTTTTTTGCTACTACGGTTTTTTCCGTATATATCATATCCTGCAGCTAATAAATTCTTTGCCATTGGCAAACCCATATTTCCTAATCCTATAAATCCAACCTTCATATAAAGTCTCACTCCTCTTAAGTTTTTGTAATACAATTCAGCCTAAAGAAATCTAGTAAAACTTATATAGTACGGAGAACATATTATATATTTTATACCTGTTTTTGTATTTGAGAAACCATTTTACGTCTATTATTTGTTAAGTAGATAACTACTAGTGTATACGGTTTGCAAGTGAGCTTAATAATGAAAGAGTATTTTGATTATGTTGTATATCTACATGTAATTATTAGATAATAAAATACGTTTTACATTTTGAGTAAGGTAGGTTTAGTAGTAGAGTGGACAATGCTTTTCTTTCTATCATTAGAAATTTAATTGGTAATATCGTATAATAAAAATTGACTTAAGAAATTGTGGCTTCTAGTTTTATGTTCTTATCATTTATAATTAACATTTTTCAATATTATATAGTAGGAAGTCATCAATGAGCAAAAGTACTGTATTTCCATTTTAACTTCTATATATTTTAATTTAATAAAAATTAGAATCTGAATCTTAAAAATGGTTTATCCCGGTAATGGAGGTGGAACTTGTGAGTGTACATCATGAGATTACGAAACATTCAAAAAAGCAGCATAAGCTTGTCAATACATTTCATCAGCTTGAAGCACAGCGTGAGGCAGCAATTGATAGAGCTGTAGCCAGAGGACAGGCAGGAGAGTCAATCGATGTAAGTGAGGTTAATCTAGTTACTCAAAAAATTAATGATCTATCAAAGTTTGGACCAGTACCGAATCGTAAATATGTAACAGTAGAGATGGTTCAACAATACATTGATAAGATTAGAAAATAAAAATTTGATAAAAGCGAATAGAAGAGTGGGGGAACGAGAGATGAGGAACAATATCGTTACTTGTGATTGGGTATTTGAACACCTGAATGATTCTGATGTTCGCATTATTGATACACGATTTGATTTAAGTAACCCACTATATGGTATTAATGAATACATTCAAGGTCATATACCAGGTGCATTTTATTTTGATTTAGACAAGGACTTATCAAGTACTTCTTTAAAGCATGGTGGCAGGCATCCTTTACCGAATATTGAGCCATTTGTTCAAAAACTTTCGTGTGCAGGTATCGATGAGACTGTTAAGGTTGTCGTATATGATGAAGATGGTGGTATGTATTCTGCAAGATTTTGGTGGTTACTAAAGTATTTAGGTCACGATAACATTTACATATTAGATGGTGGTTTTAAGGAATGGCGTGAAAGAGGTTGTTTGATTAGTCAAGATGTTCCACTCATACAACCAAAGGAATTTAGAAGCAATATTCAAACTCATATGCTAGTTCACATTGAAAATGTGAAGGAAAAAATGGTAAGAAATGATGCTGTTTTGCTCGATGCAAGGGCTTATGAGCGATTTGCTGGACATGTCGAACCAATTGATAAGAAAGCAGGTCACATACCAGGTGCTCAAAATGCATTTTGGAAAAATAATTATCGTGAAGATGGCAAGTGGAAGACGATCGAAGAATTACACACGCAATATGAATCGTTAGATCGAGAACTCCAATATATCGTTTATTGTGGTTCAGGTGTCTCAGCTTGTCCAACAATTGTTGCACTAAAAGAAGCAGGATTTAAAAATGTGCAGTTGTATGTTGGGAGCTGGAGTGATTGGTCCAGTTACGATGGTAATCCAATTGAAACAAAATGATAATGTGTTATAAAAAAGGACGTTACTCTTAGTAGTAACGTCCTCAGTTTGTAGAGAAACCTTCCGTTTCTCTACAAACTATTTTTATGTCCGTGATTTGAAATAGATTTTAGTTGATAAATACCACAGAAAAAGA
>NZ_MJEH01000018.1 GCF_001742425.1 Bacillus solimangrovi | reverse complement strand
AAAAAGAATAGCTTGACATATTATATTTCTCAAAAGTACTTTATCCTAAGAATGACAAGGTATATTCAAAAATATAATGTCAAGCAGCTGGTACTACCCTAATAAAATTTAAAAATAATAATACTTACTTTTTGTAAACTATCAATCACTTTAATAAATGTAAGTAATCTTACTTAATATTATAAAATTAAACTTGCATCAGTGGGGGTTTTTCATCATCCCCACTGATGCTTAGTTGAACCAATCAGGTAATGACTGACGCTTGTTACCACAAGGGTATGACCAAGGCCCTCTCACACTTAAACTTAGTTGATTCTCTTAAGTTTTGAAGTGGGAGTCTTAGCGTCAGTTGAAACGTGATAAAGTGAATTTACTCTTATCGCACTTAAAACGTGTTAAGTCAGCTTTGTTCATTGACCTCTTTCCCAGTTCTTACGTCTATGGTTTTCTGTTCACTAAATTCAGTACCCGATCGATTTTCGATATAAATCGTATGCTCATTTACCCATTCCATATCAAATCCTGTTCTACCTGGACCGTAATATATGGCATTAGTCTTGTTACTTTCATGATGATACGTAATCTCTACCCAGATGTTCACACCACCCGCTGCACCACCATAAGTTTCATAATAGGAATTTGCCGTGTATGCTCCAGTAGGGGAAGTGACTGGTCCGACATAAAGCTCTCCCTCATTAAACTGCGGACTAGTGAAATGGTAATATGCAAATATACTAATAACTGCTACGAAAAGCAGAAGTAGTTTATGTTTTCTTTTCATATGTTCAACCTACTATTATATATTTTTCCTAACTCAAATTATCTACTTTATAAAACGGACTAGCTGCTCGTGCTTAAACAATTTCTCAGCTTCAACTATTTTTTGTGGCAGTAGCGTATCAATTGAATGACATAATGACTTCAGAGCTTCTTGCACAAATCCATTCTCAAATTGTTCTAAAGGAACTGGTAATTCATGTTCGTCTAAAATAAAATAATCACCATTAGGAAGTACTAGAACATCAATAATTAAGTCTTCAAAGGATACAAACTCATGCGTATAATATGTATTTCTTACGATATTAAAATATGAACCTAAATAATCCCCTGTATGATTTCGCCAAATGTATAAATTATAAGGCTGATCTCTCCAGTAATATGCAATAGTATAACTGCCTTCAGGGATAGTTAATTCAGTATGATTTACTTTCATCGAAAACGAGTATGCTATTTTATGGAACAATATTACGGTTTGATTAAACGATTTTAGTAGCTTACAATCATGTTCCACAATTGTGCCATCGTAACAAACTTTTCTTTCTATAATATTGTCACCTTTTTGTAAAATCGGTCTGTTCTTAATCATACTTCCATTTCCTCATTCCAAAATAAAGTGAAACTTGCACCAATTGAGGTTTTCCTTCATCCCCACTGATGCAAGTTATGATTGACACTTCCCCTATTTAACAACGTTAACTCTTTTATGTTATCAAGTGAGGGTCTTAGTATCAGTTGACTCTTGATAAGCTCTAATCTGAAATAAACAAACTAGTGATATTTGAAAGACATGACGAATATGCTTACCATCCTATACTAGAAGATCCATATTCATAGAACAAGCCTTGCGACATATTCTAATTATTATAATAGCATCATCATGTTGAAGTATTTGGTTCACGACTTTTCAGGTATGAGCGCATATACATTCGTATCATATGGAACGTTATATTGATACATATAGTTTCTTAGAACACCTTCTTGTTCAAACCCTAATTTTGTTAAGAGCTTATTTGATGCATGATTTTCGGTAAAAACGACTGCTCCGATACGTGTTAAATTAAGCTCACGAAACCCGTATGATATTACTTCAGAAACAGCTTCTGTCGCATATCCTTTTCCCCAATGTTCAGGTAATAGCGCATATGCTATTTCTGCTCGACGATGTTCTGAAGACCAGTCATGAAACCCAATCGTTCCGATAATTCCTTCAGTTCCTTTTCTTTCAATGCCCCATTTAATTCCCTGCTTTTGCTTATAGTTCGCTGCAAAGTTCTTAATGATTTTTTTAACTTGTTCTACATCTGTAAGTGGATTTTGCCCGTAGAAACGTAAGACATCTTCATTAGAAAAACAGTTCAATATCCCTTGAGCATCGTCTTCCACTAATTCTCTCATGACTAACCGTTCTGATTCTAAATTAGGAAACATTCTCTTACACTCCTTTTATTGAAAAAGAAAAATCCGATCATCCAATACGGATATGTATACGAATTCCTCTCCCTCATTTTCTATAGATTACCATAAAATGAAAGTTCAATTAGCATTTTTTTCTTTATCCAATCTAATCCTTAGTTGAACAATCAGTAAATTACTGACGCTTGCTAGTACAAAGGCATAACCGAGACCCTCTCTCATATAAGCTTTTGGACTTTCCTTCGTTTTGAAATGAAAGTCTTACCCATATTTGAAACGAGATAATTGATCGATTTATAAAAAAAAGAACATTCCTAACATCACCATAGCAAGATTAGCAAAGCACTTCATTCAAGAAATTGCTAAAATAAAGGAAACTTCCATCTGTAGCCTCACTAATGAGTAGTTGAACAAATGAAGGTATTCCTGACACTTATGCTATACACGGGTATAACCAATGCCCTCCACTCACTTATAATCCTTATACTTTGAAGTCTAAGTCTTCTCATCAAGTGACACGTAATAAACGTTTACAAAGAAAAGGGGGATGAAACGATGGACAGTTCGATAAGCCAATCAACACGCCAAGAATACATTTCGCGTATAAACCTTGTACAAGATTATATTGAGAAAAACTTTGATCAAACATTTACCCTAGAAGAACTATCAGATATTGCAGGGTTCTCGAAATATCATTTTCATCGGATCTTCAGCAGCTTCATGAACGAAACACTCTATCACTACATCACAAGACAAAAACTCGAAAAAGCCGCAAACTATTTGCTTCATACTCCTCATAAGTCGATAACTGACATCGCATATGATTTAAGTTTTTCAAATTCAGCAATGTTTGCCCGCTCATTTAAAAAACATTATGGAATGAGTGCAACGACATATCGTTCAATGTATAGCAACAATAGGAAAGCTGGAGCAGTTCCTCCAACGTATAATGAAGCTGTAAAGACAAATGAATGGAGGAAAAGTGAAATGGAAATGACTTATAACGTTGATGTTGTTGATGTTGAGGAAATGACGGTTATGTATTTACGTCACGTAGGAGCATATTCAGAATTTGGTAAAGTGTTTCAAGAGATGATTAGTAAATTAGTAACGTCTGCTTCAGCAAAAGGGTTAGTGAATAATTTCGACATTAAACTAATTACAATTTATCACGACAACCCTAATATAACGGAAGAAAACAAATTACGAACGAGCGTTTGTTTAGTCATTCCAACAGATACGAACATAGATGATGACTTTGGTAAGATGACGATCCAATCGGGCAAATATGCTATTGGACAATTTGAAATTGATAATGGTACGCAACATGGAGATGCATGGAAATACCTTTACAGTGAATGGTTACCTCAAAGCGGTTACCAGCCAGATGATCGATCTAGCTTTGAAATGTATATGAATGATCCGAACACACATCCAGAAAAGAAACACTTCATCGATATCTATCTACCTGTCAAACCACTCTAACCACTACCTTATCTCAAGTAATCTCTATAACTAAATTAAACAATCCCACTCCAATGAAATGTTGCTCATAGAGTGGGATTCATGTTATTTCATACCAAGTTTTTTCTAAATAAGGATATGACCATGTGCAATCTTATTAACGAATTATCTACTGATTAACTTAATGTTTATCCTTCATTTCAAATAGTTTAATCACATTTTCAATTTTAAATTGAAGCAACATTTCCTTCTTAATTACAGTCTTTAACAAATCATTCACGTTATCATTTGTGTCCAGTAACTCATCAAGTGATATGCATTTATCTTCGAATTCTTTTACAGCTGCTTGAATTTTCTCTCCTTCAGCATTCATAATATGTGCTAAAGCAAGTTCTTCTTGCCCAACTGAAGCTAATAAAAATAGTAACACATCTTCCTTGTCGAACTCAGGCAGTCCATTAAATGGATTTGGAAAATTAGGCAAACTCATTGTCATTCTCTCCTTGTGGTTTAGATTATCGTACACTCTATACTATGAAAAATGCCTCAATGTGTTTGGGACGAATGACTATCTTGCAAGAAAAAAAAGCTGTGTGCAATATGGGATGCACACAGCTTCTACAAAGGGAGATGTCAGTCAAAAAAGGAATACCACTAATTCACTACTATAGTATGCTTTCACTTACAAAACGGAATGGACGTTTGTCATGTTTTCTCTTATTTTTCCCCTTTTAAGAACGTACAAGTAGAACTATGCGAAAAATAGACAGTATCACATACTCATACATTAACTTACTCTCAACTTTCCACTTCAAGTGCAAGTTTTAAATACTCAATAAACATCATTGACTGTTCCTGTAACTTCACATCTTCTTTCGAAAGAATGGCATAATCAAGTGCCAATCCGTCTATAAACGTTATAATCGAACGCGCTAATATGTCACTGCTATATTTGCGACTAAATTGCCCATTATCCTGACCAGATTGAATGACATCAGCATACAGTTTCAACCCATTCTCATATCGTTTTTCACCATACGTTCTTCTTCGTTCATCATTTCTACCTGTAATAAAAAACTCTAGCTTACTCGGTGCTAACGGATCCATCTCATCACTGGGTTTTCCATCATCACCGAATATACGTGCTAATAGTAACTCCCAATAGGATGTTACGTCCTCATTAAGCTGCTGCTCCATTTCGAATACTTCCTGAGTTAAATCCTCTGCTAAGATCGCTTCGAACAAATCTTCTTTATTCGAAAAGTAGTGATATAAACCTCCCCTGCTTACGTTAGCGTCATCCATTACATGTTTCATCGTTGCTCGTTCATAACCATGCTCAATAAACACTTTAGTTGCTGCTTGTAAAATTTTAGCTCGTCGTTCCTCGAGATGTTGCTTGCTCACTTTCGGAGACATCTCTCTCCCTCCGCTCTCTTTTACTTTTCATTGCTAATCCGATTAATGCCATTAGAATCAATAATGCTGCTGTCGTCATAAAGGTCGGAACAACCCCTACTACCGTGGACAACCATCCTCCAAGTATCGGACCGACGATCGTTGCTGTCGTTGTTACACTATTCATAACGCCAAACACTCTGCCTGTCATTTGAACTGGAGTTTCAAGCTGAATATAAGCTTGAAATGGCACAAATACTAAATTAATAGAAAACCCTGCCCATAAACCACATGACACAATCCAAACAACAGGATAACTCGTGTCAAAATATGTGAATACCCCCATCATACCAAAACCAATTCCGATTCCACAAACCCCAATCAACATCGTTACCATTGAATGTAATTGCGTTTTCTTAGCAAGCAGTATGCCAGAGAAGAACATTCCGATACCTGATGCCATCACGACATAACCGAACAAATTCGGAGTTGCATCCGATATCTCACGAATTAGCACGATTAGCTGAGAATCAGAAAGTTGTAATATTAACAAACTCATTCCTAAGAAGAACATTCCAACTAACATAGATGTGTTCGAACGAATAAATGATAAACCTAAGAGAAGATCTGTCTTAATTGATGTGCGATCTTTTTCAACGGTTTCTTCCACTTTGATCACATGTGTTGCTTTTGGTAACAATGCAATTAATACAGCAGAGATTAGAAATGTAGCTGAATCAATGTAAAAGACAAGCTTTGCACCGAAAACGAGAACGAATCCACCACTCAATAACGGTCCTAAAACTTTTGTAATCGAGTCAATTGCAGCGGAAATTGACATCGCACGCGTCATATGCTCTTCAGCAACTAATTCCTTCAATTTTCCATTTTTTGCAGGAATGAAAATGGTAGAAAATATACCGATTAACAGCAAACAAATATAAACAACTTCAATTGTTTCTGCCATTGATAACAGGAGAATGAGCAATGCACGAATGAGATCCGAAATGATCATTAACGCCTTTCGATTCATCCGATCTGCCACAACACCTGCTAAAGGACCGAAGATAACCATCGGAAGTGCTAAGCACAATATAACGAATGATACTTCCATCGGAGTCGCATTCCACTTCAACCCAACTAGCGTAATAATTGCGACGATGCTTAACCAATCTCCAATACTTGAAATCAATTGAGCAAACATCAATGTAATATACCCCTTATTTCTCGCTAACTCTTTCACCTTAATCCCTCCCAAGTATTTAAACTAAATAAAAAAGACACCTATGTCGTTTTATTTATTATACCGACATCAGTGTCTTTTTTAAAGTGTATTTCAAAAAAAAGACGAAACGCCAAGTTGAGCGTTTCGTCTACACTATTTTCTATTCCGTTACATACCAATTGTTCTATGATACGAAATTAAAATGTATGCAATGCATCTGAAATTTCTGTTTCACCCGATAGGACGTCAAACGTACGTCTATACGTATTCTCCTCTGCAACTGTTATCGCTAACAAACGAGCAACATCTTCACGAGGAATCGACTTACTGTTTGATGTTTGAATTTTTGATTCGATTAGCACATTGTCTGTTCGAATTTCATTCGTTAACGGTCCTGGACGTACAATCGTATAATTAAGGTTCGTTGTTCGTAGATACGCATCAGCACGCCCTTTTGCATACAGATAAGGCTGTAATGCTTTCGGTCCAGCTTTCGGTTCATCTGCACTCATTGAACTTAGCAGAATAAAACGTTTGACCCCGAATCTATTCGCTAGATCGATAGCAGATATTGCACCTTCTTGGTCAATGACAATCGTTTTATCAAGGCCTGTATGTGGACCTGATCCAGCTGCGAACATAACAGCATCAACACCATAATATGCGTGTGAAAAATCCTTTTCTAAATCTGCGATAACTGTCTTCACACCTAACTTTTCGAAATGAGGAATTTGGTC
Source organism: Bacillus solimangrovi (assembly GCF_001742425.1). Taxonomy (GTDB): domain Bacteria; phylum Bacillota; class Bacilli; order Bacillales; family Bacillaceae_N; genus Bacillus_AV; species Bacillus_AV solimangrovi. The sequence continues at coordinate 45,973 of NZ_MJEH01000018.1, read as the reverse complement.
TGTATTTCTCAGCATCGCAACAGGCTCATGACCTTCTTCTTTCAAAAACTCAATTGCACGTTTTGCAATCTTCCCATTTGCACCAATTACTAATACTTTCATGAACAATTCCCCCTTATTGGATTTTGCGCTTAAAATCGTTTTTGTAAATCAAATGCCTCTGCAATTAATTGATATGACTTCACTCTTGTTTCAAATGGATCTGAAATTGTATTAACCATCACTTCATTCGCTTCATATTCTTCACTTAATTGTAAAATCTGTTCTTTCACTTGTTCTTGATTTCCAATAATCATGCGCTTACGATTTTCCTTAATGCGAGCTTCATCGAAGAATGTATATGGATAGCTTTTCACTTCATCAAGCGTTGGGAAACCACTACGTTCCTCTCCTTTTTCACCTTTTAATATCGCAAGGTCTAATCCTTTTGCAAGTTCTTCTGCTTCTTGTTCTGTTTCTGCACATATTGTAAAAACAGAAACGGTTGCTTTTGGCTCTTGATTTAATTGTGACGGTTGGAACTGTTGGCGATATGCCTTTGTCGCCTGCTGACCACCATTACCATTAATAAAGTGTGCAAACATAAACGGCGTACCCATTTGAGATGCGAGCATCGCGCTTGAACCACTTGAGCCAAGTAGCCATATTTCTGGCATTGTTTCACTTAGAGGCGTAGCATACACATTCATTTCATACGGATCTTGCCCACGTAAATACGCAATTAACGCTTGCACTTGCTCTGGATAACGTGAAGCATCCCGATGGTTCCCATCATGAAGAGCACGACCGACATTTGGCATGCCACCTGGTGCGCGACCAATACCGAGATCGATACGTCCAGGATGCAGTGCTTCTAACACACGGAACATCTCTGCTACTTTATACGCACTATAGTGCGGTAGCATGATCCCACCTGTTCCAATCCTCATCTCTGATGTATGTGCTGCTAAATGAGCGACTAATATTTCTGGAGCTGAACCAGCTAAACTTCTTGTACTATGATGCTCTGACACCCAGAAACGATGATAACCTAATCGTTCTGCTTCCTTTGCTAATAATGTTGTATGTTCAAATGCTTCATTCACATTCGTTCCGTTAAGAACGGGAGTTTGATCGAGTATACTTAATTTCAACGTCATAACTTATCCTCACCTAACATTTAGATTACTTCTATTATCTTACACAATTATATGATGCGCAAATAAATTGCTCACAATATATTGTGTAGGAGCTAAAACAACGACTAGAACCGTTATCACTGCTTTAATCACATATCGGATACAGTTACCTTTTTAACTTTCTAAACACTATTAAGTATATTCACACAATAATAACCTAATTATCATTTCATCTTATGTTTTTCTAAAAAATGAATATCTATGACATGCATGAAAACAGTTACGTAACAAACTTGTGCAGCACGTTCTTAACCTACACAAAAAACACATTATAATCCTCGAAAGAATTGTAATGTGTGAGATAGTGATTGTCCGAGGCAACTGTTCTAATTTTGAGATGAAACCTTTGTCCATATTAGTTTGCTCTATTTCCCCCTAAAAATGAGTCAATTCTCCGAACTGACTCTTACTCCTAATACTTTTGATTTATTACCCATACATGATTGTACTTATCAGAAAAAACTGCATTTTTCGCTGGAATTTCTGGGAAGTCTTGAATAGGGGAAATTACTTTCCCACCCTCTCTAACTACATTATCAAAATACATTTCAATATCATCAACAATAAGATTTAACCATAAAGAACCTGTCCCAACTTCTGCAGGAGCAATTAATCCATATTCTTTGTTTTCATTTAAGACTCTAATTTCTGTATCACCTAGTTTCATTATTGTCTCATTCATTTCAGTCGTTTCATCAGTTTTTGACATTATTTCAGCTTTTAGTAATTTATCATAATACTCACTAGCTTGTTTTGCATTACTGACAACCATGTTAACTTCTACTCTCATTAATACACCTTCCTTTTCATTTTTTAATCCTATATAAAAAACATTCCCTTTGACTATTTTAATATGATAAATTTTACTATATTTTTTGCTAATGAAAAAACAATAAAGTTTACGAAAACAGCTTTTTTTTAAATATGGAAGTGAGTCTATAGAAGCTATTGATTCATGTTGTTTAAACGAAGAACTGAAAATACCAACACATATTTCTTCACATATAAAAAACACACAAAAATTCTAAGCTGAATTCTCATGTGCTTTTCAATATGTTTTTAATTTTCCTCAACGATAACAGTTAATTAGGATCCAATCGTTGTTTTTTAGAACTAATCAGATGTTTATTGCATTAGCTTGCGAATCGCTTCGTTTTTAATATACTCGAAATCAATTGCTTCTTGTAATTCAGAAGGGAAAAGCTCTGTTTTTCGAACATATTTCTCTCTGATTACGTCGTACAATTCGTATGGGAATAACATGTCAATATACATGACTTGCTTCTGTTCAGCCGTTAATGGTGTGACCGTTTCATACGAATCAATCATCATGTTAAACTCTTCGTCATTCCAAGTTACTGTCGTATCCATTAATGGAATGATAATCTTCCTTAAATCACGAATAGGTAGATCATATGAAACCGTATCTAAATCAATTACCCAAATATCTCCATCAGGTCCTAATAACGTATTACCCGTCCCATAATCTTGGTGACAAAGGATTGGTGCTTGATGTTGTTCTGCTACCCAAACTTTGTAATGTGAATTCATTAACTCATCGAGAATTTTCCAACCATCTTCAATAATTGGATCAATTTGTTGTAAATAGATTTGTGAGAATTCGTCATCTGGAAGTCGCTGTGCTGCTAATTTCCATGTTTCCATCTGTTGTAACCTTTTAATATAATGATTTGGCCATCGTCCTAATTTCCTGAAGATCGGCACACCTTCTGGAGGTTCATAGCCAATTGACCATTGATGAAATTCCGCTAATCCCTTCATCATCATCTGCACATCTTCAGGGTTTGTAAATTCAAACGGTGTTCCGTCTATCCAGTCATAAACTACAAACAAAAACGGTCCATGTTTTGTATAAAGCTGTTCAGCCTTATTCCGAATAATACCAGGGACACGAGCACCACTCTCCGCCAAATAATGTTGCGCATTAATTGAAAATAACGCCTTTTTCTCAGGTCGATGAATACGTTTTAAACAGATCGGTCCCTCACTCGTATGAATTTTCCAAACTAACGCCATTTGTCCACCTTGTATTACATCAATGTCATGAACAGTGACATCCCAGCTCTGAATGATAAACTCCGCAAGACTTTTTAATCTGGCTTCTTCTTCTGGGGTAAGAACATACTCTTCTTCACTAAGATTTAATAAGTTTACTTCTGACTCTATATTCATCCGTTCACCATCCTGTTCTATTCAACTTTCCCTTTGTCCATCAATAAAAAGTGCCGAAATAGTAAAAGCCTTCAATAATGAACCAACATACTAATTTAATTATCACGCTTTCTATTAACGTATGAATGAACCTCATCATTTGCCCTAGTTGAACGCCCCATTATGAAACAGTGTTTCAAATAATCGGACAAACTTAACTTTTATCCATATAAAATTGGAGTATAGTTCACTCTCTTTACATCAATATCAAGACATCACAAGTCAATCGCCCTTTTTCATCTTTCTCAGTAGTTACTAGCACAATAGCCTCGCATGTCTCGTACTCTGTAAAAAAAGGGTACTATTACCTGAATAATATGGAGGTAACCTATGAAAATTGCGTTAATTGCTACAGAGAAGTTACCTGTCCCTGCTGTTAAAGGGGGCGCTATTCAAATCTACCTTGATGCTGTTGCACAAATTATTAAGCAAAAACATGAAGTAACTATATTCTCAATTACACACCCAGACTTAGCAGATAATGAACAGAATAACGGCGTTCATTACGTCCGATTTCCTGAAAAGCAATATGTTAATTCGATTGTTAACTACGTAAAAGATGCTTCATTTGATGTTATTCATGTGTGCAACCGTCCATTATGGATCAAACAAATTCATGATGCTTCTCCTCGCTCAAAGCTTGTGTTAAGTGTCCACAATGAAATGTTTGCAAATGAAAAAATCAGTGATGCTGAGGGAGATGAATGTGTTTCACTCGTCTCACAAATTGTTACAGTGAGTGATTACATCGGCGAAACAATTACAAGTCGATTTCCTCAAGCAAAGTCAAAAGTACAAACCGTCTATTCAGGCGTTGATGTGAATAAATTTCATCCTGCATGGACGAAAGAAGGAAGTGCAGCAAAGAAAAACGTTCGTCAAAAATTAGATTTGGCTAATAAGAAGGTCATCTTATTTGTAGGTCGACTAAGTAAAGTTAAAGGCCCACATATTTTACTTCAAGCTTTGCCACAAATTATCGATAAACACCCAGATGCTGTGATGGTTTTCATCGGTTCAAAATGGTTTGGTGAAGACAACATTAACAATTATGTAAAGCATCTCTATACACTCGGAGCGAAATACGCTGATCATGTACGATTTATTAAATTCGTTAAACCTAGTGAAATTTCAAGTCTATTTACGATGTCAGATGTATTCGTTTGCTCATCACAATGGCAAGAACCATTAGCGAGGGTTCACTACGAAGCGATGGCATGTGGTTTACCGATGATCACAAGTAATAGAGGCGGAAACCCCGAAGTGATTAACGAAGGTAAAAACGGCATGGTCATCACAGACTTTGAAAACCCTAGCGCATATGCAGGGGCGATTAATTCCTTGTTAAACAGTAGTAACAAATGCGAGCAAATGGGACGAAACGGAAGATCGGTCGTTGAGAAGGGCTTTCGTTGGGAGCATGTTGCACACAACTTACAAACCGTCTATGAAAATAGTGCGAAATTATAAATAGAAAGGTGGCCAAACTAATGCAACTCGAAGATGATAACATCCTTAAACGAGTCCTTGATTGCTATTCAATTCAAGTTGAAAACGTAAAGTTACTCACGAGTAAGAGTGGTCGAACGACATGGCTTATTGAAACATCCGATGGTGAAAAAATATTAAAAAATGCTCAAATGAAACCGACGCGTATGCTCTTCATTGCAGAAGCACATGAACACTTGCACAATAACGGACTTCCAATTGCCAAAATCCATCGCACAACCCAGGGAGGTTTATGTGTTGGTGTGGAGGATTCAGCTTTTGTCCTCTATGATAAGGTTGATGGAAACGAAGTCATCTATTATGACAAAGAACAATTAACGAGAACGATGAAATTCATGGCACAATTTCACACAAACTCACAAGGATTTGTTCATAGTGATGAAAGTAAAAAACGTGGTCGAATCGGCAAATGGCAAAAGCTCTATCGGTGGAAACTGCAAGAATTAGAAGGTAACAAAAGCATTGCCCAAGGGCTTCCGTTAGACCCATTTTCACTCATGTTCTTATCTCATGTTGATAAGATGTTAGAAAGAGGTAGACAGTCTTTAATGGAATTAGACGAAGCTGCTTATCAAAACTGGTCGAAAGAATGGATCGAAGCAAAAGGATTTTGCCAACAGGATTTTACAATGGCACGATTAATTGATACAGAAGATGACCTGTTCATGAGAGAGCTTCATTCAATTACAATCGATCTGCCTTCACGTGACATTCGGATGTTAATGAACAAAGTCATGAAAAAGTTATCGATTTGGGATACAGACTTAGCCATTCAAATGTTGCAAGCTTACGACTCTATTAATCCATTAACTGAGGATCAATATAAAGTGTTATGGACAGACTTAAAATTCCCTCATTTGTTCTGCTCTATTATTCATAAATACTATTTAGGACAAAAGGTATCGTGGTCAGATGAAAAATACATTTGGGCATTGCAAAACATTATTGCCGTAGAAAATTCCAAAGCAGAGTTTACCGATCAATTCCATAGCTTAGTACCTCTCATTAAAGAAAAGAAGGAGGATTCGTAAATGGCTGAAAAACGTGAAGAAACTAACAAAATTCCAACCGTTAACATCGATACGTTTACATTCTCTCCCCCTGGACCAATGGGCTGGAGTTCGATCGAGTATGAACAATTATTAGATAATCCTGAACATTTTTTCCAAGCAAATGAAGGTACTAACTCATCGTCAGAACAGCAAAACCAACTCGTTGTCGAACTGCCAAGCTTACCTGAAAACAGACAACCAATTTCAGAATTAGGCACTAACATGACACCGGAAGAGCACTTAACTCCACAATCTGAAGAAAATCCATCTACTACAGGTGAAAGCGATGAGACAGAAATGACAGTCGATATTCCGTCTAATGACAATATACCACCTCCAACTGAACAGACCGCAACAACTGAGGATGCACATACTACTCAAGATGATGACACATCGATAGAAACTGACCTTCTTGCAGATGAATTATCAGAAGGCGATGATCCAGTTGAACATCTTGATAGCTTAACTGAACTAGATGAACCTGCTCATCTTGAAGTTGAGGATGACAATAGTCAGACTGAGCACGTTGAATCTATCAGTTCATCACTTTCAACAACATCAATGGACGATATTGAAATTGGCATTGATATTGATTTATCAAATAGTAACCCTAACATGCTATCAAACACTCAAGCAGTGAATAAACGACAATACACAGTTGACATAGGGCAAGGATTAGTATTAGAAGTTGAAGTAGAGGCATATATTCGTGAGAAATAATACGCTTATTTAAGCGTTCGTCTTAATTGTCATTCAAGGATATGATCTAACAAAAGAACCTGAAATGCGGTATATTTCCACCCTTCAGGTTCTTCGTTCTATTTTTACACTCTGCAAAATAAGCATCCATTTCTATGTAACGTACAAGCAAACGTAGTCCACCTTTCATAAAATATTGTAACTTCGAATGATAAGAAAGGTGTGTACAAAATGGCGATTCGTGTTGTGCCAACTGAATTTGCAACGGTGCAAGCTGCAATAGATGCTGCTGTTGCTGGTGATAGCATTCAAATCTTAGCTGGTACGTTTGATGGCTTTGAAGTAACAAAAGAACGATTGAAAATATTCGGGTGTGGAATTAGGAAGACGATTATCGCTGGAACACCTGCAAATATTTCAGGTGATGGTGTGCTTGTAAGTGCGAATCAAACGATATTACAAGATTTTACGGTACAAGGATTTGATTTGAATGGGAATAATGTATCTTCTAATAACAATGTAATCGTTAACGTTGAATCTTCTTTTAATGGAGATAATGGATTTGAATTCTTTGGAGAAAAAAATTTAATCATTAACTGCTTACTTTTGCTTAACTCTGTTCAAGGAATCGAGACTACTGGAGATCGTAATTTTATCATTAAGTGTGAAAGCACTCAAAATAAAGGTGAAGGGTTTGAAATTGACAGTGATTGCAACAAATTAATTAAAAGTCTTGCCAAAGAAAATTTTGCTGATGGGATTGATATTGACGATGAACGCAGTTTTAATACGATATTTGGTAATACATCGATAAAAAATAAAGGTGATGGAATTGAATTTGATGATGATGCCGATTTCAATAACGTGATTGCTAACTTAATTTGTAATAACGGTCAGAGTGGAATAGAAATTGAAGCGTTGGATGATGAGATAACCTCTAGAAATGTAATTGATTCTAATATTATACGTAACAACGGACCTGAAGATGATGGTTCTGGTATTTTGATACGAAATTTTGCAAGAAATAACAGTATCCGTTTCAATAAACTTAAAGATAACACTCCGTTTGATATTGAAACTCAAGGAGACTCTGCTGATGAAAACACATTTGATGGCAACATATGCGAAAACAGCTCCCCTCCTAACTTGTGTACGTGATAACTCTCCAATGTTGCAGGAGAGTTTTTTGTCGTAGTAGAAGGAAACTACATAACTTATGATAGAAGATAGTAATCATCTAATATAATAGAAATTAAAATTTATAAAGAGAAAGTTGGTGTGAGCATGGAAAATAAAGTTTACATAGACAACATGCAATCAGAGGATTGGGAACAAGTTAAAGCAATCTATCTCGAAGGGATAGCTACTGGCAATGCTACTTTTCAACAACAAGCTCCTTCTTGGGAGGAATGGGATCAAAGTCACTCATTAGATTGTCGAATAGTAGCACGTTCAGAAGGAAACGTGGTTGGATGGGCTGCATTAAGCCCTGTCTCTAGTCGTTGTGTATATGGTGGAGTTGCTGAAGTAAGTGTATATGTTAGTGGGAGTCATATGGGCAAAGGTATTGGTAATGTACTATTGAGTTCCTTGATCGAAATAAGTGAACAGAATGGATATTGGACGTTACAATCTGGAATCTTCCCCGAAAATAAAGGAAGTATTCACTTACACATTAAGAATGGATTTCGTGAGGTTGGAAGACGAGAGCGTATTGGTAAGATGGATGGCATGTGGCGTGATACGATCTTATTTGAGCGAAGAAGTCCAACAGTTGGTATGGATTGAACAATTTAATGAAGCAAGCATAAAGTGGTTTATGTAGAAATGGAACCACTACATTTTATAAGTACGGCTGTCATATTTCGTATACAAGGGGTGTTTCGAAGTAATTTTATGCTTCGAAACACCCCTTATAAGTGTGCATAACTCCTTATTGATTCCTTACACACAACGCTTCCTCATAAATTGCCCCAAGTCGGTTAGCTGTGTGTGTGAATCGGTAGTTTAGCATCGCAAACGTTCGCCCGTTTCGCCCTACTTCTTCACATAAATGCGGATCATGTAACAATGGATTCAAACAACTCGCATAGCTATTAGGCTCATCATAGTCATCAATGACAAAACCGTTAAATCCATCAATCATGACTTCAGCATTGCCACCTCGATTTGTCGTAATGATCGGAATGCCCGCTGCCATCGCTTCATAATGAACACGTGCAAGCGGTTCATGCCATTGTGAGCTACACACGAATACATCACCAGCAAGCCAGACAGATGGAATCTCTTCTGAAGCGATGTAACTTGTAAACATTACGTTTTCCTTTATCGGTTCTGCTAACTCATACAATACTCGCACATAATCGTTCATTCCATCATCACTGAACCATTTTCCACCAACAATAACTAACACCGCATCATCATGCTCTTCGATGACATGTTTCATTGCTTTTATTAACACGTCAGGTCCTTTCGTCTTACTTAAGCGACCAATAAAAAGAATAACCTTCTTATCGTCGATCATTAACTCAGACCTTTTTTCGGAGCGGATTTGTGTTCCTTTATTTGACCAACGAGAAGGATATTTCTCAAAATCAACACCTGAATAGAGCACCTGTGTTTTCTCTAGTGCTTCTGGATAACGTTCAATAATTGCTCGTTTAATGTATTCACTAACTGTCGTAATTTTCGTCGCAATTCGAATTGCTTCACGCGCTTCTTCCGATGACATTTTTATTTGAGAAAACATATCGTTATGAATGCTTAACACGATGCAGCTATTTTGGGATGCCTCATGAATCAATGGTACGACTTTTGGACGATTGAAGACATGAATCAGATCATATGACTCTTCCCCTATGTGGTTCGCCACATTTTCATAATACGCTTCTTTCGGAAAACGAATATATTGGACACCGTCTTCCTGATTGCTAGTTGGAAGAGAAGCATCTTCAATTGAATAGATCGTTATTGAAAATCGTTGCTTTAACATCGGCGTAATGCCATCAATCATAATTTGAATTGCACCACCCTTAACAGATGGACAAGGTAATTTCTCTGTACAAACGAACGCAATATTCATCGTAATACGTCCTTCAAGATGTTACGAATATACGCTACCTCTTCAACTAACCCTTCTTTCAGAGAAATTGTTGGGTGATAATTTAGAATCGTTTCTGCTTGTGAAATGTTTGCATACGTATGCTTCGGCTCACCCGGAAGTGCATCCTCTTGATGAATGATCGCCTTCTCCCCTGTCAACTGTTCTAGTAATGCAATCATTTCATTAATCGTTGCCCGTTCTTTTCCACCGATATTGAACGTTCTCCCAATTGCATCATCATTGTCCATGATCGATGCAATCCCCTTCACACAATCACCAATATACGTAAAGTCTCGTGATTGTAACCCATCACCAAACACTGTAATCGGTTGGTTTGTGAGCAGCTGGCGTATAAACTTATGAAATGCCATATCTGGACGTTGTCTTGGCCCATAAACCGTGAACAGTCGTAATACAACGACAGGTATATCGTTACTTTGTGCATATAAGCGACAGAGATGCTCTCCCGCAAGCTTCGTCACACCATATGGAGATAACGGTTCAGGCAACATATCCTCACTCACTTTTCCACTCTTCTGTCCATAGATCGATGATGTAGACGTATAGATGAATTTCTTAATCGGCAAATCTTTTACCGTTTCAAGTAACCTTTGAGTTGCGATAATATTATTTGCCACATATGGGTCGAAATCTGTTCCCCAGCTACTTCTTACACCTGGGATTCCAGCTAAATGATAAATTACATCAACGTCTTTAAGTAAAGCATGTAAATCAACCGATAATAGATCATCTTCAATTAATCGAAAACGAGGATGGCTATTGAGTCCTTTTACATTATAATGCTTCAATGGAACAGAGGTGGGTCCGATTAGATGATCGATACCTGTAACAGAATGTGCTTCATTTTCAAGTAGTTTCTCACATAAGTGCGAACCGATAAATCCTGCTGCACCTGTAACGAATATCTTCATGATCGACCAACTCCTATATACGTTAATCCATTTGCAGTAACCGTATTCCGATCTAAACAGTTCCTCCCATCAAAAATCACATTGCCTTTCATCCGTTCACTTACCTTCGCAAAATCTAACTGCTTATATTCATCCCATTCTGTTGCAATGATGACACCATCAGCTCCTTCAATTGCCTCATAAGGATCATCATACTGTTGCACGCGTTTTAATTCTTTTGGCAAATGTGCTTTCGGATCAGCCATCCTTACTTTATACCCTTTTTGTTCTAATGCACGAATGATCGTAATAGCTGGTGAATAACGTATATCATCTGTGTTCGGTTTGAACGCCCCACCTAGTATCGTTATTTGACTTCCTTCTGGTACGTGCTGTTCAACTTTCTCAATAAAATAAAGAACTTGTGTTGCATTAATTTGTTGTACCGCAGAAAGTAAGGTTGGTATGACACGTTTTTGCTTCGCACAATATTCCAGTGCTCTAACGTCCTTCGGAAAACAAGAGCCGCCATAACCGATACCCGCTTGTAAAAAGTAAGGTCCAATTCGATGATCAATTCCGATTCCTCGTGACACTTCGGTTACATCAACATCATATTGATCGCATATTTTCGCAATTTCATTGATGAAGGATATTTTCGTTGCAAGAAATGAATTAGAAGCATACTTAATCATTTCTGCTCCATTCAAGCTTGTTACGACATATGGTGCTTCGATCTTTTCATAAATGGATTTCATCACATGCAGTGAAAGCTTATCATTGTTCTGAACACCTACAACGATACGATCTGGCTTTTGCATATCGTACACAGCTGAACCTTCACGCAAAAATTCTGGATTGGACACGATTGAAAAGAGCTCAACCTTAACCCCATTGTCTAACAACCTCTCGCTACACTGCTCGGTCGTGCCAATTGGAACCGTACTTTTGATCACAATTGTTTTGTATGATGTGATAAATTGAGATACTGTGTCAAGTACATCATATAAATAAGTTAAGTTCGCACTACCATCAGGTAACGATGGTGTTCCAACGGTTACAAAAATAACATTTGCACTTGTTATTGCTTGTTTCGCATCAAGAGTAAAAATGAGTTGCTCTTCATTCGCTTGAATAAGTTCTTCTAGATTCGGTTCAAAAAACGGAACATTCCCACTTTGTAATGAACGAATTTTCTCTTTATTAACATCTAAACATGTAATATGATGGCCGAGATCAGCAAGTACAGCTGCTGTTGATAAACCAACATAACCTGTGCCGATAATACAAATTTTCATACGTTTGACTCCTTTCTAACCATACAAAATAATCCCTCCTATAATCTATCAATATGCCAATCTATATGTGACGATCATCACTGCCCAATTCGTGAAGCAACGCCCTATTTCAGATGGACAACTTACTTATACATTCTCTAACGAATAGTATGTCTATATATATTCAAACTTCAATCAATGGGAAATTCTCTACACTCCAATTGATAATATTCCAATCAGTAACATACCCATTCTCCTGCTAAATATCACTCAGCAGGAGTCATTATATCGTTATAAAACTATGAAAAAGCGGAGGGAAATTATGTGATAAAGAAAGCGATTATACCAGCAGCAGGATATGGTACAAGAAACCTCCCGATTACCAAGGTCCTCCCGAAGGAAATGTTCCCCATCGGTGTGAAGCCAGCTATTCAATACGTGATTGAAGAAGCACTCGAATCTGGAATAGAAGACATCTTGCTCGTTGTTTCCCGCTCAAAAAACTTAATTGTCGATTATTTTGATGAATCGTTAGAACTTGAAGCCTTCCTAGAACGAAACAACAAAGAACATTTATTATCCAAGATGCAAATACCGAAGCAGCAACTTTATTTCACTCGTCAACCATATGCAAGAGGTTTAGGAGATGCGATACGGATAGGTGAACGTTTTATCAACAATGAACCATTCGCTGTCCTGCTTCCCGACGACATTATCATGTCAAAAGGAAAGCATGGATTATGCGAATTAATTGACGTGTACAAAAAAAAGCAATCATCTGTAATCGGGCTGAAGGAAATTGAACAAAACATGCTCCATCAATATGGAGTGATAAAAGGAAAAGAAACAAAAAGTGGCATTTATAAAATGAAAGATATCATTGAAAAACCTAAGAAAAACCCACCATCAAACTTAGCTGCCGTCGGACGATATATATTTACTCCAGCCATCTTCTCACACCTGAATGACTTACAATACGTAGCTGGTCAGGAGATTCAATTAACCGATGCAATTCGAAAACTACTCATTAACGAGAAATGTTACGGCAAGATTCTATCTGGTAAACGCTATGATATTGCAACACCGAAGGATTATCTTGACATTATAAATAAAGTCCATTACTTAAATAACATGTAAACGTTCACTGTTTAATGTTCCGTTTCAATTCAGTATTATTAAAAGAAGCTTCTATCCAAATTGATTTCATTTCAATGGATAGAAGCTTCTCATATGTCTGTATTTCACATTGTTCGTTCACTCATTAATAAGATACATGAAGGAAGAAGACTGTTACGTACTTCTTCCTACTTTATTAAGAATAATAACCCTTACTCCACTTCATCTTCAGAATCATCTTCTTGAACGTCTGGCCCTTTCACCTTCACAACCATTGAAACAGGAATATTGACTTCCTCACCGCCATCAACATAAAACTGATCAACGAGTAATTTTGCTTCTTCATTTTCAGTATCAAACTCCTGAAACTTCGCTTCATAAAATGTTTTATCTTCTGTTTCAAGTTGTACTTCTGTTTCTGGTTCTAACTCTTCGAATATTTCTCGAATTGGATCGTCTTTTGGTTTATTTCGATCAAACTGTATAATCGCATATAGTTGGCCCATTGTGTTACCTCCTTTTTAAACCATTATATGACCGAACAATCGAAGGGTGTGGATATGTACCTATTTACAGATGTGGTTGCGAAATATTAAGAATAATAAAATATTTTGCTATAAAAAAAGGATTTTAAACATAAAGAGTCATATAGTATAATGAATAGTTGTTCATAACCAAATTTATCTAAAGGAGGCATCTCATGCAAGCAATCGAGCAAATTAGAAGAGAAGATCTTCGAAGCAAAAATAAACTGATGTTTGCAACCTTTACGTTTTGTACCGTTGTTGCGCTCGCTTATTCAATTTTCTCCTCAAAAAACATACATTCAATCATCATTTACGGATCGACTCTCGTCTTAATTGTCGCATCTTACATACTATTTCAGCATATTTTCAAGAGAGAAATTGTCTTTCCTTATTTTGGTGTCGTTCTCAGTCAAACTTTCAATATACTATCCATTTATTTTACTGGCGGAAGAATTGACCTTGTTATCATCATCTTTTATTTAACGGTCTTCTCTGCTGTGCAAATGAATATGCGCATATTCTCAATTGGATTTGTATTAGGTTTAATTGCTGTTTTCTTAAATAAAACATTTGCTTTACCTGATCAAACAATCGCGTTAACAGACGGTCATCTTGCGATTGTATTAACGTACGTGCTCTCTGGCGTATTACTTGGTGTTGTCGTTCATCTGAATAAAAAACAATTCCAGCAATTAAAAGACATTGTTGAAGAATCAGAACATGAAAATCGTGTTAAACAACGCCAAAAGGAACGTCTAGAAGAAGAATTACAAAAGATTGGTGACAACCTCTCATCCATCCAACAACAGCTACACCAGAATGTCGGTGGACAACACGTTATCAAACAAACGATCTACGAAATTTCCGCAGGAAGCCAAACGCAAACCGAACAAGTAAATGAAATTCTCAATCATACTGCGAAGACTGTTGAAGAAATGATCAAGGTTGATAAGAGCTCGAAACACTTAACGAAGCAAACGAGTGAAGCATCCTCTCTCGCAGATAGTGGCGATGAAAAGATGTCCAAGCTAACAGATGAAATGACTGACGTACAAGTTATGATTGAAGACTTAAACGTAACGTTTGAACAGCTCAGCACAAAGGTTGAAGAAACGAATTCATTTACAGAGAGTATCAAACAAATTACCGAGCAAACGAACTTACTTGCCCTTAATGCCTCAATTGAAGCAGCACGTGCCGGTGATGCTGGTAGAGGATTCTCTGTCGTCGCAGAAGAAATTCGCAAGCTTGCCGAAACTACAGGTGCAACGACAATACGAATTACAAAAAACTTACAGCAACTAAACTCTCATAACCACTCCGCGTTAAATAAGATGCATGAGAGCAATCGTCGTTTCGAGGAAAGTGTCCAACACTTAAACGATGTGAGGTCATATTTTAATCAATTACGTGATGTTCTATCACATGTGATGGAGAACTTCCAACATTTCGATGCACTATCACAACGCGTAAAATCATCCTCCTCACACGTAGACAGCTCAGCGAACGAATTAGCAGCCGTCATCGAAGAAGCTACCGCAAACTTAGAAGAAATGAGCGCAACACTTGAAACATTAACAGCAGACAGTAACAAAATCGCATCATACACAGACGAAACCGTACAAAGCACCGAAGCCATCCGTAATACATTTGAATAAGAAAAGCGGAAGGCGACTGTTTATCGGCGACAAGCATAAGGCGAAATGGTGAGAAGGTTGACCTTTACCTTCTTGACATTTTGACTTATGACCTCGAGCCGATGGCGCTTAAAGCTGGACATGAAGAAAAGCGAAAGTGGCTATGGGAGACCCGACTGGCACTGGAGCCTTTGGCTTAAAAAGCGTTCTTTGCTTTTTTGACCAAAGGCGAAGTGACCACGAGGGGCTTGCCACTGAAGCTAGACAATAAGAAAAGCGGAAGGCGACTGTTTATCGGCGACAAGCATAAGGAAAGTCAGGAAGAAGGTTGCCTTTTACCTTATTCATTACTTGACTTATGACCTCGAGCCGATGGCGCTTGAAGCTGGACATGAAGAAAAGCGGAAGGCGGCTGCTTATCGACTAATAAAGTAAATAGGGATGTTCTGAAAGTTTCGTAGACTTTTCAGGACATCCCTTTGCATTTCATTCCAAAGTTCTTGTGATTTTGATGAATAATGAGCATTAATTACCTCTACGTCCTTACGACTATATCCGCACCTTCCAACGGTTTACAAGTATTTATGTAATATTCTTCTGCTTTCCAATATCTCTCTTCAAACTTTTTTAGGTTATTTCTTGTCGTTTCTGCTTCACGAGCAAACCTTTTTTCTCTAGAACAATCTAAAAATACGATCTTATCATAATAGTCTTTCCACTCTTTACGTTGAAGAAAAACACCTTCAATAATAATTATGCCTGACTTAGGCAACGTCATTGATCTCATTTCGTGAGTATCTGTTTCATTATGATAAAACGGCAGTTCAACGTGATTAGATTCTCTCAGTTTTTCAAAGAAATTTTCACTTAACCATTCAACGTCCCACTGTAAGTAAATATACTCATACCATTGTTCGAATCCTGTACCGTATCGTTGATTTCGCTTCATGATATGGTCATCGATATGAAAGATACAGAAGTCCATATTTTCTTTTTTTAATTGGTCATGAAGTTGTCCTACAAATGTTGTTTTTCCAGAACGACTCAAGCCATCTATCCCTAAGATGTACCTTTTGTGAGACTTCGCTAAAGATAGAAGCTCTAATAGATTGACATCATTTTTCATATTCCCCACCTCTACTTACGTCCTTAATTAATCTGTTTATAAAATTATAGATAAATAATACCATATACCTTCTACGTAAATGATTAAATCGCTCAACATCAATATTTGATTAAAATGATATAAAAAAAATGCAGAAACAAACAACTTTCGTCGTTAATTTCTGCATTTATAAAGTGAAACTTCCATCAGATCATTACTAACAGTTATACCACACAGGTATGACCATGCCCTTCTCCCACTTAAACTTCGTTGACTTTCCTTAGTTTTGAAGTGGGAGTCTTAGCGTCAGCTAAAACGTGATAAACTTTTATTACATAAGTGCCTTATATGAATCTAAGTTAAGTTTCTTAAATATTTCATCCTGAATTTTGTAGAACGGTTTTCCGTCTGTTTCAATTCCATTTTCTTTTGCTAATTTTAATTCTGCATTGTATTCTTCAGCAGTAAAGAACGTATCATTTACTTCTGTAATCTTACCCTCATTACGTAGATTTGTTATTTCGTCCATCACTTGGCTTTCTGATTTACCTTCAATATCAAGCCCTAATTTATATCCCTCTTTGTAGGTGAAAATCGTATTTTTCGCTTCAGCAATTTCTTCTAAAATCTCATTCTCTGTTTTCCCAGTCGGATCTACCAAGAAAAATTTAATTCTATTTTGATAAATTTCTTCCTCAGTTGGTGGTTGATAGTTTTCATCTATTTCCACACTTTCTCCAATACTAAAGCCATTTTTTGCAAGTAATTTGAAGTAATTGTCCTTACTTACTTCATTTCCTTCTGTATCAAGCACACTGCCTTGACCTTCAAATTCTAAAATTACTTCACCATCTAATGAAGAAACTAACTGATCAACATTTTTAGATGTATGAAACGAACTTTCTTTAACTTTAGAAAGATTCTCACCGCTTATTTGAGTATTTGCTAAAATTCCTCCAGTAGTCAAACCTGCAATTGTTAAGGTTGATACCAACGCTGTAGCCATAATTATTTTTTTCATTTGAAACCCTCCAATAAAATATATTAGTTAAGTAACATGATGTTAAGTTTAGATAATCAATAACTAGTAGATCCTGCATCTAATTAAAATTATCTTTGTTTATGTATCACCATTACTCTAACTTAAATTTATTATAATACCCATTTCTTAATAATCTCTGTATATAATTCTTAAGATATTCTGAAGAAAAATTTAACTATTTCATGCTATTGTCCATCTCCTTGTTATCGGAGCTCGATAAAATAAAAAAAATTCCATCAGTGAGAGATTCCCTTCATCTCCTGCTGATGGAATTAGGTCATTACTTAGCTGACTTGTGTTCTTCTAATTGTTTTGTACAGTACAATCATGAGAGTAATAGCAAGTAAGAAGATTGCTGGATAATGAATAATTGGGTCTAAAACTGGTTTTCCAAAAACAGTTATTGCATGAAATGGCATAATGAATTCTGGAGCTGAGATGAAATTTGCAAAGCTATATTTTTTCACATATTGCCAATAAGGAATTCCTAAATTAATTGTCGGCAAAATAAAGACTGATATACTAATTATAAATGACAATATGGTACTCTTTGTTAATGCTGAAATTGCTAAAGTAAACACCATAAATGCATAAGCTACTAAGATATGAATACCGATCTGAATGATAAAATACTCTAGCACTGTTAAGGAATAAGGTGAATCGAATCCTAAAAATTGTATTGGTGTACTCCAACCATTGTTACCAAAAATATATGTGTTCATTAGAACATCAAATGTTACCCATGAAATGATTAGGAACAAAGTATAAATGAATGAGGCGATAACCTTTGCAGTTACACCTTTACGGCGGCCATGAGTCGAACTGTAGATTAGTTGATCCATTCCAACGTTTGATTCATTCACAAAGATTGATGATAAACCAATAACCATTAATACACCCATAAAATAAACAGCAAACTTAGATGTGAATATAATAGTATTTCTTGGCCCTTCGTTATATTCGAAGCTATCTAGATTATCCAAATTCTCCAACATATTTTTTTCAAGTGTAACTATTTGATACTCACTATCGTTTCCCTTTACTTTATTCAGTTTATTATCTAATTCATCTATTCTTGATTGAATTTCATCTCGATTATATCCATTAAAATAATACGAACTTGCTATATATTCTGTCGCAATTTCTTCATCAGTTAATGGTTCTAAAATAGGATTTCGTTCAGATAGACTCAGGCTGATTTGAGAAGCCTGTTTTAATTTTTCCTCCGTTAACTTCCCTTCCCACTTCTTCGCAGCTATTTGTATCTCATCCTTCACACCTATCGAATTCGTTTTCAAGTATTGCGAAATATTCGAAGACTCTGTTATCATGACCAAACCAAATAGTAAGAACATAATTACCATGCCAATGTAGATGCCCTTTTGTCTAAATATTTTATATAACTCAAACTTAACTAGCTGTTTCATTGTGTCACCTCTTCATCGAAGTGGTATAAATAGAGATCCTCTAAATTAGGTATGGCTTCGACCGCTCTTTCATCAGGTTTGCTTTCTGAAATGATTCTAAGTCCGACTTCATTGTGATGACGGATAATATTGCCCACTTTGTGTTTCGCTTGAAATGCTTGTACTTCATGTTCAGCTACATTCACTGTCCATACGTATCCTTTTATTTCATCTAATAGCTGTTCTGGTTTTTCTTTCTGAATAAGTTGACCTTGTTTTAAGATGAGTATTTCCTTGGCAATGAACTCAATATCAGAAACGATATGTGTTGACAACAAGACGATTCGATCCTTTGAAATAGATGACAATAGATTTCGAAATCGAATCCGTTCCTTCGGATCAAGTCCAGCCGTTGGTTCATCAACGATTAACACTTTCGGATCATTTAATAATGCTTGTGCGATACCGAGTCGTTGCTTCATTCCTCCTGAGAACTTTCCAACTTTTCTCTTCCTATGTTCTGTCAAATTCACAACTTCTAGTAGCTCATCAATTTTCTTTCGTGCTGTTTGCTGTTCAATACCTTTCAATGCTGCGATATACATCAGATATTTTTCTGCTGTGAAACTTTTATATAAGCCAATGTATTGTGGTAAATAACCGAGAATCTCTCGATATTTTTCATCCAACACTTCGATATCCTTACCATCTAATAAGATTCGTCCTGATGTTGGTTTAATAAGTGTGACGAGCATACGCATTAATGTCGTTTTCCCTGCACCATTCGCTCCTAAGAAACCGTACACCCCATCAGTTAATTCAAATGAAACATTATTTACTGCTAATTTATCTCCAAACTGTTTCGTTATATTTTCAACTGTTAAATTCATAAAAAGCACCTCTTCCTTACATATTGTTGTATTAATAAAATTGCTTATTCTAAACAGTTAAACGAAGTTGATTTAAAAAAGTTTTAAAAATGGTTCAAAAACATGATGGGATTTTTCGGTAATGAAGAGCGCTCTATATGATCATTTAACAGTTATCCTCTAATTGCTGATCAAATTATTGAAGTATTAAGAGTGAATCAAAAAACATATCTTTTTGAGAATTACCATTTTATACAAAATAATTAGTTAAATGAGATATAATTTAATATTATGATGTCAATTTAATGGGGGATTGATCATGAGAAGATGTATGCTGACATTCTTTAGTATCTTAATGTTACTCACGGGGTGTGATGAGCGTTTTTCAAGTGAACATAAAAGTTCAGTAGAGTTAACCGATCAAACAAATTTGGAAGATAATGGAGAGGATTTAGTGGAATCTACTTCAAATCAAAGTGAGAGTCAACTACTTAATAACCTACCTACCTTTATTTTAAAAGCAATATCTAAAGGTGCTAGAATTCCTGTTTCACAACTTACAGAAGAAGACATTCTAAATCTAGATAGTTTAACATTAAGAGAGAATGTTCTTCCTGAAACCGAACAAGATAAAATACATGATTTATCTTTCATCAGTGAGATGAGAAATCTAAAATATATATATATTAGTGGTATTCGGGTTGATAATCTTAATTTTTTAACAAACCTTACCCAGCTGGAAAGATTATATCTAGGGGGTTATCCATATCAAATTCCTCCGTTACAAAATTTAGAAAACTTAACTCAATTTTCTGCTCACAATATGAATATTCCTGATTTAAATTTTTTAAGAAATAACACCTCTTTAATACGTCTAAGCCTTAGTAATATAGCCGTTGAAAATTTAGATATATTACTAAATTTTCAACAACTTGAAAGATTATATCTATCACTATACCCATACCAAATCCCTTCGTTGCAAAATTTGAAGAACTTAACTGATTTTACTGCTCATGATACAAATATTTCAGATTTAAATTTCTTAAGGCATAACACCGCTCTAACCCGTTTGTCATTAATGGATAATCAAATTAAAGATATTCAACCAATAGAAAATTTAACAAATTTGAAAAGTCTATCGATTTATAGTAATCAAGTTAATGACCTTCGCCCTTTAGAAAATTTAACAAACTTGACTTATTTATCTGTTTCAGACAATCCAATTGAAACCATTGATACGATACAGGCATTCTCTAATTTAACTCGTATTGATTTAAGGAACACCTCCATTCAAAATCTCAGTTCATTACAAAATTTATTTAATTTGGAAATTATTGATGTTCAAGGAACAAATATATCATCTGTTGCCCCTTTAACGAACTTAAGTAAACTTAAAATTCTTCAAATCAACAAAAAAAATATTATTGATTTACATCTAATACCTTCAACAGTGAAAATTAGTGAAAAAACAGTATTAGATGTAGATTAATAGTGTTATTTTCACCCTTTCCTTAGCTTCAATTGACACGTTATAAATAAATGATTAGCGCAGTATATTAAGGAAATATTTCCCCTCTTTTATCCACTAACAGTTTACAAGTATACTAATTTAGAAACTTTCATTATGAGGAGGGGATTTACTTGACGATTAACACACCATTTTTTCTTTTTTGTGCTTTCGCAATATTAATTCTTATTCCATTAAGTGTTATTCGAGATATAAAGAATAATAAGAAACCAATCGATATATTCACGTCAAACATAGTTTTGTTCGTTATATTATTAGTATCACTAGGAGAAGTATTAAGGTCTATGCTGTCTACGAATGCAATGAATTACTTTAATCAAACACTTTTCCTTCTTATCATTATTGTTGGTGTTATACCAGCTATACTGTTTGTCATCTACTCTATAAAAAGTGACTTTAAAAAATGGAGTGATCCAGATGAATATAAGTATTATTGGTTATACAAGATTCGATACATATTATTGATGTTTCTAACCATTATTTTTATTGTTGCATTATATCGATTTTATCTAATCTACAAAATCGTCTTTACTTAAGACTTTTCTAATCAACCATTACAAGTACTTACGATGAAACGAGCAAGAAATGAATGCAATAAATCGGGAAAATAAGCTCCACTCTTCTTATTTCTCTAACATATTAGACAGTTTAAGAGTATTATTTTACGAGGGGATGACAATTTGAGAAGGAAAAGAAAGTATATTCTGATCATACTTTTACCCATTGTTTTCTTATTGGGTTGGTATATTTATAATGTAAATTATCATTTTGTCGCAAACACTGATTTAGACGATGAGCAAATTGGAAGTATACAGCTTGGCGATTCTTTAACTAATGTACGTTCAACAATTGATGAGAAGTTTGAGACAATAACAAGGGTCAAAGCCCATAAATCTGTAATTTCTAATACTTTTGCGTTTAGTGCTGACCAAACAGATAAAATTATCTATATTCGTTCGGAATCAGAAGAATTTAAAACTGCTAAAGGAATAACGGTAGGAGCAAGTATAGAAGATGTTAGATTGAAATATGGTGACGATTATATTCAAGTGAAGGAAATGGGAATGGGAAATTATAGATTATATGTTGATAGAAAATCAAACACATTACTTCGTTTTTGGTACGATGATGATACAGTAAAACGAATAGTTTATGAATACCTTGATTGATTTCATAAGGTTTTGTGCTAACGATGTCTTTACTTCAACAAGAGTAAGTCTTTTTGTAAAAGAATTTCACCTTATACATAACCTTTATTAGTATTTCATTTTCTCCTCCTCCAAATCATGTAATAGCAATTGTATCGCTTATAATTCAGCTTCAGGAGGAGAAAATGTCTGTGCTACTAGTGCAACAGCAATTATGAGAAGAATAACCAAATGATACGCAAAAGGTTGAATACTGTTTTTGAATTTGTTGTTACTTCTATTTGTCGGGCATGACGTCTTCCTTAAACCATTGTTCCCAGGTTTCCAGCTTATGATCAAGAACCTTATAGTAATCAGATTTCTCTAACTGTTGAGCCCTTTGACCTCCAAGAATAAATTGAATAGATGAATGTTTATCCTTTAAGTTTTTAATAAAAGACATGATCTCTTCATCACCAGTGACACTCGTTATGGACATACAGACAAATTGAATTTGTTGTTCTTCAAAAAGTTCATCTAAACCTTCTTCTGGTGTATTCGGACCCAAATACAATACGCACAAACCATTCTTTCGCAAAAACAAGGTAAACATCATTAAACCAAGATGATGGTGCTCACCTTCAGGACAAAGTGCAACAACCTTTGGTAACTGTGGTTGAATTGGTAAAATATCCATTATTTTATAGCACCTTTGTAACAAGAACTGGGATGCAAAATGTTCTTGAGCAACAGTAATATTGCCTTTTGCCCACTCGTCACCTACCCTTATTGCTAATGGGTAAAAAAGTGTTTCAAAAACCCTCTCGAAATGATATAAAGAAAAACTGTAGTCAACAATTGAATGAGCTTTATCAAGGTTAAAAGAGATTAAAGCGTCAAATAATGGATCTATTATTTCTTGATACTTTTGTTTCATAACGTATTCGACAGACTCTTTTTCTTCTTTGTCAGATAAAAGTTCCACTGCTCGAGAGATCGAAATTCCTTCTTGATCCATTTTTTTCTTTAACCAGATTAGCTTATTTATATCATCCTTAGAGTACATACGATGACCACCTTCAGACCTTGATGAAGGTAATAAACCATACCGACGCTCCCATGCACGAAGTGTAACAGGGGTTACACCCACTTTTTCTGATGCAATTCTAATATTGTACATAGAGTCCTCACACTTTCAATCTTCGTTAGAATATTTTTATAATAATGAACAAGTAAACAATAATATATAAATACTATACAGTAGTTGTACAAAAAGAGAAAGATGAAGAGATATTGAGTTATACAAGAAATAACACAAAATACCCTCACCTCTTTATCATTTCTCATCTATTACTAAGTCTGCATTTTTAAATATTTACTTGTTTGTCTTTATAACAACAACAAATATGTTTTGAACAATTTTTGTTCACCCATCATACAGTATTATCTATACATTCAAACTCAAACATCTCAATTAGAAAATTGAATAATTTTCAAACGATTATAAACCAATAACACTCATTTAAGATTCCATGAGTGTTATTGGTTAGCTTTCATTTTATTAATGAGATTATTTCAAGTTCATTGAATATTATATTGAAATCCCTAAATAATGCTTAACCATTAATCTGCTTTTTAGGGAACCAAGGAATAAACATACTTGTTCTTTTTGCATAAGCTCTGAATTCAGGCTTTTTCATATATTTTCTTTCTAACGGTGGTACACCTGTAACCTTTATCAATAAAAAAGTAAGTAAAGCTGGTGCAGCGACCGCAGTCCAACCTAATGTTACAGAACTTACAATTAGGAAAATCCCCCACCATAACACTGATTCACCAAAATAGTTTGGATGACGAGAATATTTCCAAACTCCTGAAGTTATTATTTTTCCTTCATTACGTTTGTCTTGTTTGAAATTGGATAGTTGCTTGTCTGCAATAACTTCCAATGAAAAACCAATAATCCATATAACAATACCTATATAATCCAGTAAGCCTAAACTACTTCCTGTATCCCATGCATAAACTGCCACAATAGGATAAGATAGCAAAAACATCGCTAATCCCTGAGACATGAACACTCGAATATAACTTGTTAAGCCAACGCTTTTTCCTTGTTCTGTCCACCTTTTCCTCATATTTTTGTAACGATAATCTTCTCCAGTACCTTTATTTCGCAAATATAAATATATAGATAATCTGATTCCCCAAATACTAACTAATGATGTTACGATTATTTGCCTGATGGTGTATTCGTTAGTAAGAAAGAACAGAGTTATCGCAATAAACACAAACCCTCCTCCCCAACCGAAATCAACTACTGATAAATCTTTTTTCAACTGTGCCACTGCCCAAAACAGGGTCATATAAGTAATCACGCATATTAAAGCAACTAATAGAGAATTTAGCATGAATTATCACTCCCTTTAACTTACCTATTTTGAAAACTGAAATTCTAACACACTATAACCTTATCACACGTTGTATAGATTTTGTATAGTTTTGTTTATTATTTGTATAATTTATTTTCCCGTGATAAAGTTCTTTTAAGACCTTAATGTTAGTTCAGCACGATTTCATACAAACTACCAAGAGAGGATGACCACAGTGAAAAAGGTTGCTTGGATAACAGATAGCTCTGCGTACGTACCTGAAAAAGAACGTACACATAAAGACCTATATATTGTTCCAATGAATATTTCATTTGGTAATAAAATTTATAAAGATGGGATAGACATATCCCCAGATGAGTTATATGTGAAGATGGATGAAATGAAGGACATACCCAAAACATCACAGCCTGCATTATCAGATTTTATTGATCTATATACAAAACTAAAACACGATTATGATGAGGCTATTGCAGTTCATATATCAGGTAACTTGAGCGGTACTTATAATGTCAGCAATCTTGCAGCTAAATTAACTAATTTTCCTGTTGAAGTAATAGATTCAAGAATCTTATCTTATCCAATTACAATGATGATTAATAAAGGGATGAAATTACACTCTAATGGAATGGAAGCAAAAGAAATAGCTGATATACTTCGTAAAGAGCATACAAAATATCATAACTACATCTTAGTTGGAAAGTTAGAGCAGCTTTATAAAGGAGGACGTATCAACGGAATTCAAAAAATGATAGGTAGCTTACTTAATATTCATCCAATATTACAGATTAATAATGGAAATGTAGAAATATATAAAAAATCCCGTACAAAAAATAAGGCGATCAATACTATATTGGAGCAATTTTATATTGAAAAACAAAAACACACTATAAAAACAGTTCAGGTACTACATGCTGATGCAATTGATGAGGCAAAATCGATAAGAGATAAATTAGTAAGACAATACGATGATATTGATGTTCTTATCGGTCCAATAAGTCAAACTATAGGGGTCCATGGTGGTAAAGGCAGTCTAACAATGATTTGGAAAGTCGATTAATTTCAATTTTCAGTTAATAAAACTTAGATTATTAGATTCGTTGTCTAAGTTAGTAGCTTGTCTTTTACTACTTGCATCCCCCTTGTTACAACCATTTTCACTTAATTAATTTTTCTAAAAAACTATAGTCTCATCATTACTTTTGTTCATGATACGGAAAACAGTGCGTCCACCTACCTCTATCCCCTGTTTCTTATGGGTTTTAGTGATTTTTGGAATAAACTTTAATTTTTCAACCGAAATATTTCTAAAAAACAAACGTTCATATTCGGTCTAATCACAGATTATTTTAAAATAACAGACCGTTATTAGAATTTCTACTTTCTGATTAAACTACTACTTTTAATAACGATATAAGCTTTATGATGAATGCTAACAAGATCACTGGTAGAGGTAAACAACCTAATGAAGCACAACCAATACAACCATCGAGAACTTCTTTTTCTTCTAATGACGTTTTATTATCCTCGGTATTTGACAACTATGACCCTCCTTATTTATTTGAATAATTTGTGTGTCAATAGTAAAAGGTTATCCTATCTAGGATAACCTTTTACACTATCATATACATAATTTTAGAAATAAGATTATTTATAGCTTTTCAAAAGCTCTTTATAATTACCGTATAGGTCATTCACGAACGTTGGATCTTGTAACATGATCTTTTTGTTCACATCTTGCACTGACATGTTCTCAACATTAATTCCTAATTCTAAAGCATGTACGAAGCTGCGTTTCATTCGTTCAAATTGAACAAGCTCAGATAATTGTTCTGTCGTTTTACCCTTCACTTCAATACCTAAGTCCTTTGCTTCCAAAATAGCATGAACATCACTAATTGCCATTGATTCATTGCTCGTATCAACACCTAACTTTGGTGCAATCTTCAATGCTTTTTTATCATAAGCTTGACTTGCTAACTGTCCTAATTCATCGTACAACTTACCAGCAGTGTTAATACCAAGCTCCTTCGCTTCTTGAATCATTAATTTTTCCGCAAGCTCCCATGTTTCCTTATAAATTTGCTCGAATGACTTATCCTTCACATCCACTCCAATTTGTAGAGCTTGATAATACAAACTAATATCACTAGATACGTCAGCAAATGTTCTTCCAGCTGTAGGTACGCCTAATTCTTTCGCTTCATTCAGAACATCTTCTGGAATCGTTGTATCTTGTTTAAAATCATATTCTACTGTTTCTTGTTGATTCTCAGTAACCTTTTTTTCATTTGCTAACGCATCTGTACTATATAACCCTCCGCCGATAATTGCAGCAGATAATGCCAATGTTCCCATTACTTTAATTGCTTTCATATTTCATTCTCCTCTTCATTTAAATAGAATTTTTTGTTTCTCACCTAGTTAAACGAAAAGAATTGAAAAAGGTTTTATAAATCAAAAATATTTTTAGAGATTCTTTTTTTATAGTTGAAACGCCAAAAGGTTGAACAACCGTCGTGTATATATTCAGCAAAAATCTAGTACCACTACATTACTAAAACAAACAATGACCAATACGAGGTTAGAATGTCACCACAAAACAAATAGCGAGTTATAAAAGATATGTATCTTCTTTTATAACTCGCTATCTGCATAATATGTACGCTGCAACTGGCGGTATTAAGAATTAAGAGAACACTTATAATCGTTAGGGTTGTTAAATAATGTTCTACGTCTAATACACGATAGATGTTTTGCAACACTCTGAAATTGGGATTCTTGTTGTGATAAGAATCTTGTAAACGGTCGAAAAGCATTTCAAATGGGGTTGTAACGTCGAAAACTATTATCCCATTCTTTTTTCAAAATAAGGTATCTGAATATGAGTAAAGCGAACGAAACATTGCTGATTCGCTTAGCGTGGTGGTATTCCAAAAGGGAACAAGACTGGACCTATATAAATAAGTCCTATTAGCAGAATAAGTAGCAAAGATAAGATTAGTGAGACTATGCTTCGAATGATTGAAATTTTATCAGTTTTCTCATCTATCGGAATTCCAATAACCGTTAAAAATAACGATAAAACAAGAACGGGTAAAAGATAATACACCCATGCTCTAATTTTATAATCTTCTATAAGAAAAGACCATAGTATGAAAGCAATTAACGAAGTCAACGAGATTCTGAAAGACCATTTATTTGCTAGACCTTTCACGCATCTCGTATTTTTCCATTCCATAGAAAACCGCCCTTTAAATGCTATTTTAGTAATTTTAACAATAATGACCAAAAATGTAAAAGAGGTTATGTGGACGTTAACTAATTAAAAATGATAGAAGTATTACTATATCTACTGTCCATACACATATTAATTACGAATATTTGGATTTTAGAAATAGGATTAATATGTCAAACTATGTTATAAAAAACCATCTGTATTTACAATGTTATTATTTTGATATACTTAAGTTCTAGAAAAACTGATAATTAGGGAGGGAACTCATAGATATGTACAAATACTTTTTTTATTTTATTTTACTAGCAGTCATTCCTATACCATTAGTGATAGCATACAGACCATTTATTATAATATATTTTGGTATCTTGTTTATTTTTCTCATCATATGGTTTGTAGCTGACTTAACCAAAGATAATAAGTAACACAATAGTTATACTAGATTAATAAGAAGTTGTTTTTATTGCACAATATAAGTGCAGATCCCCTAAAAAACTAATTACAAGCAATAGCTTTCTTCTTGTTCATTATAAAACTCAACAAGTCTATATGTGTTTCTCATCTCACTACGTTCATATAAAACCGCCATAAAA
This sequence comes from Bacillus solimangrovi, assembly GCF_001742425.1. Classification (GTDB taxonomy): domain Bacteria; phylum Bacillota; class Bacilli; order Bacillales; family Bacillaceae_N; genus Bacillus_AV; species Bacillus_AV solimangrovi. The sequence continues at coordinate 17,434 of NZ_MJEH01000018.1, read as the reverse complement.
TCCAATGTGGTGTTTGTTGTAGTTCCTTCTTTATATCTCACTACGTTCATATAAAACGGATATAAAAAATAAATTTCCGTTTAGTATTCCTTCTTTATATCTCACTACGTTCATATAAAACAAATAAAGTATCTAAAAATATATACTTAACAGACAACTTTATATCTCACTACGTTCATATAAAACGAACTATGTCAGTGATAATAGCTTGACCTAACTTAACTTTATATCTCACTACGTTCATATAAAACGTTGAGCATCATGAAGACAAGCGTGAGCAATACACCTCTTTATATCTCACTACGTTCATATAAAACAGAGTTAAACGATACAGGGGCTTTCCAACGTAAGTACTTTATATCTCACTACGTTCATATAAAACTGGGTTATAGTAACGAAAATGGTCAATTGAATCATCTTTATATCTCACTACGTTCATATAAAACTTTAAAAAACTGTGGTAAGGACGAATAAGGTAAACCGTCTTTATATCTCACTACGTTCATATAAAACAATAACTGTTTTGAAAGAAGATAGAATTTCATGGCTTCTTTATATCTCACTACGTTCATATAAAACAAAACAAAGATAATATTCAGAGAAGATTTTGAACGCCTTTATATCTCACTACGTTCATATAAAACCATGTTTTGGGAACAGAATCTTTAACTATTCCTGACTTTATATCTCACTACGTTCATATAAAACCTCAAAAACGAAACCCTTTTCGTTTCGCCAATTAACTTTATATCTCACTACGTTCATATAAAACGATGATCCAAACAGGGTTGCAACACCAAAAAGTAACCGACTTTATATCTCACTACGTTCATATAAAACACATTTTACGCAATAGGTGCTGGTGGAAGTATTATACTTTATATCTCACTACGTTCATATAAAACCAAGAGATTTCAAAGTCACACATTAAAAAAGGTAAATTCTTTATATCTCACTACGTTCATATAAAACCCAAATTCGTTTTGGGAATATTGCTATCTATTTTGACTTTATATCTCACTACGTTCATATAAAACGTTCGCTCTACGAGGCACACTTTTAAAGTTTACTAACTTTATATCTCACTACGTTCATATAAAACGATTTTAATTTTATTCACCCCATTTAAACAAAATACTTTATATCTCACTACGTTCATATAAAACTCAAATTTTTGCTGAAACAAATAGCATTCCTGTTACCTTTATATCTCACTACGTTCATATAAAACGTTCAAGATGGTCAAACAACATTTACCCTCAATAACTTTATATCTCACTACGTTCATATAAAACCCAAACAATTTCCAAAAAGAGAATTCCCATTCAACATCTTTATATCTCACTACGTTCATATAAAACACGAAATTCAAACTTGGTTCTCCAGTAATCAATCGACTTTATATCTCACTACGTTCATATAAAACTAAGTCCGAAAATCTATCATTTGGAAACTGTCTCGCTTTATATCTCACTACGTTCATATAAAACTAGAGGTTAAAGTTGACGAGGAAGGAGAAGAGAAGCTAGTCTTTATATCTCACTACGTTCATATAAAACGTGAGACATTTATGGTTAATTTGTGCGGTGTTGACTCCTTTATATCTCACTACGTTCATATAAAACTGGTCGCAAAAAAACAAGTTCCTGTTAGATTGCCTGCTTTATATCTCACTACGTTCATATAAAACGAAAAACCTCTTTTCTTGTGACTTGATTCATTCACCTTTATATCTCACTACGTTCATATAAAACCGGAAGTGCGATAGGGTATTGCAATTTTTCATGGTGTGCTTTATATCTCACTACGTTCATATAAAACATTTAATGTTATTCAAAGAGTATGCTGATTGTTTCAACTTTATATCTCACTACGTTCATATAAAACCATTTTGAGAAAAGGGGTATTTTATGTGTACACTACTTTATATCTCACTACGTTCATATAAAACAAGTATGGTAAATCTGATGTGCAAGAAATACGATCTACTTTATATCTCACTACGTTCATATAAAACAGAGGCGATTGCAAACAGTAAGAGACGCTAGAAATCTTTATATCTCACTACGTTCATATAAAACGAAAATGAATCAAATGTTGCTTTTAATGGAACTTCTTTCTTTATATCTCACTACGTTCATATAAAACAAAAACCGCCCTCCGGCACACACTTTTAAGTTTATCAACTTTATATCTCACTACGTTCATATAAAACCCCAAAAATCAAAACGCCACAAAACCCTGTCACATCAACGTTTGTTAAAACTATTGATGTGACAATATTCATTGATTTTGCAGTAGATCGGTAGTTCTGTATTCTGAACAATACATAAATACGGATCTATCCCTTGTGTATCAAGGGAATGAGTGGTTTTTCTTTAAAAATAGATCCACTGCAAACCTCTAGTTTATCTAATTTAATTCTACAACATTTCCCAGAAGAAATCACAAAAAGATATCAAATGCATTCTTTTCTTGACCATAGACGATCTTGTTTATATTTTTAGGATTAGCAATTTGGTATAGATAAATGGAGTCTTCCTCCTTATTGATTATGTTATTCAATTCGGCTAAACATTGCTGGAGTTTTCCTTTAGTAATCTCACCTTCAAAAACTGAGTTTTGAGTCCAATCAAGATATTTACGTAGCTTTTTACAAACCTTACCTACCCTCTTTTCGCCCACATCATATGTAATGATGACAAACATAATTTACCACCTCGAATTAATAGATTTATTGCAACAATTATCAAAATGCCACTAAAGAACGAACATGTTTACCACCACGCCTTTAGCGGTTTATATTCTTCATCGTCAATTACATGTTTGATTAACTTATAACATTCTAGTCGGATCAAAAGTCTATATGATGTTTTTCGTTTTAGACCTCGATGCATAACGGTTGTCTTCATCCTCTTTTCAAAAGCTGTTATGAATTGTTTCTTTCCTTCCTCATTGAGGTAACAAACTTCCCCCTCAAGATAATCAAAGTGTTTGTTTGAAATACTTCGTTTGTTAATGAGTGAAACTATCAAAGGATCGATGATCAATGGTTTAAAGATTTCAGCTAGGTCTAAACTTAATGAAAATCGCTTTGTTGAAGGTTCGTGAAGAAAGCTAATGGTAGGATTTAATGCTGTACGATATATTTCAGATAGAACGGCTCGATACATCATCATATTGCCGAACGAAATTAGTGCATTAATAGGGTCACGAGGTGGCTTCTTTTCTCTTTTTTCGAACACAAAGTCTTGCTTTATCATCACGTTAAATGCTTGGTAGTAGTGCTTGCGAATTCGTCCTTCTGTGCCCATCAACTCTGGTATAGTTTTTGATTCTTTTAACTTTTGTGCTTCTTGTTCAATCTTTGAAATCGTTTCAGATAAATGCTCTTTATGTCTTCGTAAGTTCCTTAACATATGATGAACAGCACCTTGTAACATACTTTCTGCGAGATACATGCGTTTGTCATGATCACTATAATGATTGCTTTGTTGAACGATTACTAAACCAGATTTTTGCTTCTCTTTCGGATAAAAGGTGCCAGCGTAAAATCCATAGTAATTGTAAATATGCAAGCAAATATCATACTGACTAAGATAATTTAATAATTTTGTATTAAAATCAACCTCACCGAATATATGAAGGTTTCGAAGTTTTTCTATTGGAAGGGCTGTCTGTTCTTCTTTATCATTTTGAAAGTAAATCGTGTTATGTTTTCGTTTCATACGACCATTCGAAAAAATATAGTGATCACGCATCATCATCGCTCACCTCAATTGAATAGCAAAATGAATAATAGGCACATTTTCTGCAATACGGAAGCTTGATAACAGAAGGTGGAGAAGGTAAGTTACGAACTCCATGCACTTCTGTTATTGCTTGTTCTATTTCTTTCTTTTCTTCGTCACCTAAAAGGATTTCTTCGGTTCTTCTTTCCTTTGTGTAACTAATTAGCCCTTTCTTCTGAATTCCTCTCAAATTTAATTGATATAAATAATAGAGCATTTGCAAACGATCTGCTTTTGTCATACGGCTTGATAATTTTACCTCACGTACATATTCACCATCAATCATGTCAATCTTAAATGCGTTATCAATCAAAACTTCACGTGAGTCTAAGCGTTTATACGCATTCTCATGTAACACTTGACCTTCTAAAACTCTATCCGATTCATTCTCCATTGAAATATTATGCGTATATAACCATAACTTTCGTTTACACAAAGCAAGGTAGTGAAGGTCTATTCCCCCGATTGTTTTGTCCTGCATTTCTTCCCCTCCTTTTTAACTAAAAGGATCAATTTCTTTAGTAAGTTCAATACCTATTTCTTTCGAATATTTACACTCAATCACATATAATTCCTTTAGCGATGAAGGTACTCCTGATTGATTCAATAGTTCTTTGGCTAAGTAAGGGTTAACACCCACCGAATATTTATCAATTTCCCTTTTTAGTTTCCGACGTTCATCTTTTACCTTAGTTTCGTAATACTGTTCAAATAGACTTTGAACTTCTTGTTTATTAAATATTGATCTTGGAATGACTTGTACTTGTTGAATATCACGAAGAAGCTGTTGAGCATCTTTACTGTCTATTTCATAAGGAGGCATGTTTTTTAATTCTAATAATGTTTTCTCGAATTCTTGCTTAAATTTCGTTCCTTTTAACTCATTCTCATCATATAAGTTTTCGATCAATGCCATCTTTTCAGATTCAAGAAGCACTCTGTTATTGGCAGTTTGAATGAGCTGAACACTTCTTAAATAAATATCAGGATGGTAAACTTTGTTATCTCCTATTCCTGTTACATCCTCAGTAAAGATATGAATGTTAACCTTCTCGACTGATTTCAATCCTTTACGATTGCAACGCCCAAATCGTTGAAATTGACTATCTAAAGTAGACATTTCGGTGTATAACTCATCAAAGTCAATATCTAAGCTTGCTTCTACTAGCTGTGTTGTTATCCATATTCCATTTGCACCTTCAGATGATGCAAAGTCCAAAATTTTTGTTTCTTTATCCATACGATCTTTTCGGATAAACATGGAATGTAATAAGTTAGTCGAATCAGGAGCTAACGCACTTATTGCATGATAAACCTCTTTCGCCCTCTTAACAGTATTGCAAATCACTAATATTTTTTTATTCAAACCGTTTTTTACAATTCCTTCTGCCTGATCAAGAATAGATTGTTGATGAATTTGAATGTGGTGACGCTGTGTTGTGTCGTCAAAAAACTTACCTTGTACAATTGGTGTCTGACTTTTGATTAATTGTTTTTCGATTGCATTTAAGTAGAGAGTTGGCATAGTAGCCGTCATAATCATAAACCTTCCCCCTACTTTATCAATTAGTTCTAGAGCACGGATGATGAGAGCTGCAATTTTCGGATTATAGGATTGCATTTCATCAATTACAATCTTCACTCCTGCAAGAGTAGCTAACTCCTTTTCAAATCCTCTATAAAAGAAAGGGAATTTGAGAATTTGATCGATAGTGGAGATGATGAGTTTGTTTGCAAATTGGCGTGATTGAGCGTACACAACTTCAAGGTTGCTTTCATTTCCACCCTCTTGTTCATATAAGTAATCTAGACTCGTAGAATGAAGTAAGCCAATTGCCTCTTCGTCTTTACCTTCTGATCTACTAGAAAAGGCGATTCCTTCTGGATCACGAATTCGTTTATACATTGCATTAATACTCACACGTAATGGTAGTGTTAAAAAAGCCTTATCTTGATTAATCCATAGTAAGCCTGCCTCTGTTTTCCCCATACCTGTTTGAGCAATAGCAATAACATGTTTGTCTTCATTACTTTCAGCGAATTGTTGCAATTCATTCTTATTTCCACCGAACTGTTTAGTAATAAATCGATTGACATATTCACCGACAAAATAATCTGTCGCCAGTTCAATCGGGACGTGAGCAGATGCAGAGTGATCGAGACGATGCAACAAACCTTTAATCATGACATAACGGAAAAATAAATCACCGGTTGATGGCGTAATCCTTTTATTTAACCAATCAATTGCTTTCTTCTTAGGTTTTGAAGCTAATTCAACTTCGGATTGAGCTTGAACCTCATCAAGAATAGGTAAAAAATTTTGTCGATAGACCTCTACTAATTTTTCTTTATTTGGTGCTTCTTTTCTTTCATGATGATACCCGATTGCATGTGCTAACAGACGACAATCTACATCTGATAACGCTAATTTTTTATATGGAATCGTTAATACAGAGAGGTAATTATGTTGGACTACATAAGAAGAATATTGCTTTAACAATGGCTCTTTTAAATATGTTCGAATCTTATTTTGGAAGACTGCCTCAGCTTTACCAATATCATGATACTTCACAGCTAATAATAAAATCTCCCAATCATTTGAGGATACATAACTATATTTCTCTTTATTTAGTTGATAGATGTGATCATAGCGTTTAAGCAACTCATTCGTATGTTCTTTAATCGTTTCTTTCGGGTTAGACTTGGCATAAAACATTCTAATCACGTCCTATAGATAATTGAAAAAGGTCAGGAAGATGCTCCTGACCTTTGATTAATCATGGAAAAACACTACTCTTCCTTCATCGTCTACATATAAGTTTTCTTGATCAGCTTCAATTGTAGTACCACTTTGCATATATCCAACTTCCAGTTTGTCCCAAACCCTTACATTCTGAATAATACGGTATGTCCAATTTAGACGTAATGGCATATACGAATCTCCAGAGTGGATAAAAGACTTAGGTACATATGCGTTTAAAGTTAGATCTACATCATCTTCTGGCTCTTCAAGATGAACGATTTCACATTCATCCACCCGTACAAGATCTTCATGCCTTCCTAAACTGATGTGATTATCCGTTGAATAGAAGGCTTCTTTCAAATCGTAAAGTACCTGTTCCTCAGCTTGAACATAGATAACCAGTTGCACATGATACAGCATGTGCATATAGATCGGCATCGTTGTAATATCAGAATAATCTCGACTAACGGCAAGTCCATCTGTCGTTAGAGCAAATTCATTTGTATGATTCTTTTTAAAAAAGTAATGTGTTTGATAATCGCTAATAATCGTATCGTAGTTACCTTGAATGCACAGTTTCATCGGTATAAATGATTTGGCATTTAACAATGCATGCAGCATCCCCTTTACCGTTGAAAAAGGAGGAAGTGGATAAGACTCCGCTACTTTAAATGCATGTGGTTTTTTATAACAAGCTGTTTCTTGAAATAATTTCAAGCGAAGAGCTTTCATGAATGGACAACTCCAAAGTGCTGTGCAACACTTTCCTTCATTAATTCGAAGAATTGTTCGACACTAACCGCATTGCTCCCACCTAGTTGCACTAATTCTTCCTCGTTTCCAAATATCCCTTTTATAAATCCGATATAAGTTTGCTCTGAAATTGGCTGTCCAGCAAATGATGCTTCAAGTGAACTTTGTAAAATATCTGTTTGAATTTGCCAGTCTTTCACTTGTTGCCTTAACTGTACTCTCCCTAAGAAGAATGGGTTCGCCACATCATACACGCCTCCAACTACAAACAAAGGAGAAAGTGTTTCTTGGCGACCTCGAATATTTCGGTTTAACAACTTAATAATATCTAATAGTTGATGAATACGTTCGATACGTGTACCATTTCCAAGGTCTAGTTCCCCGTCAATACCAACCTTATCTAGATCCATTGTCACCGTATAACTATATAGACTTTCATGGTGTTCGATATTAGCTAGATTAGGGTTGTCATCTATTCGTGCAGCTAAACCCATGTTATTTAGAAATTCCATATCACTTCGATAAGGTTCTAAGGAAACGGCATGAGAAAGACGAGCAACAGCTGGACGTTTTTCTGATTTTTTCCCAGTCTTTAAATAACCGAACAAATCCATTTCAGTAGAATCATTAATCGTTACATTTTCCCTAAACTGTACTGTACCTTTCGCTTTATCTACCGTATCTAAGTTCCAATCAAACCATTCATTACCTAGTCGAACAATATCATAACGAATACTTTGACGAGATGAGAATGTGTGAACATCTCCATTCCCTCTATGAATCTTCTTTAACTCTGATATATTCGCAATTCCTTCCCCATAATTTAATGAATCAGCTTTAAAAACAACTGTAAATGTTAATGCTTTCCCCATTATTGATTCCCCCTATTTTCAACTTCTTTTCTATCTTCACCTAATAAACCAGCTAGAAATGCACCTGATATTGTTTCAAAATCAAGTCCTTCCTTATCTTTCAAAGTATCAAGAAAAATTGAAGATACTTGTTTCCCAGCGGCTACATGTAAACGAAATACGGTGTCGAGAAAAGCATGTTTGTTTCCTGCTTTAGTTGAGTTTAAAAGGCGATAGGCAATTCCTTCGATTTTCTTTCTGCCAGAAGCTCGATATGGTCCTTCTTCTCCTTTTTCGTTACGACTTCTCACCATAACATCTCTTAATTCTTTACCTTGAGAATAGGCAACAAATACTCTCTTATCTCGATTATCTAGCTTTTCCACATCGTCCACCCCATTTTTCATAAGCGTTAATCTATATCGTTCTTGTACTGCAATAAAAGCTCCATACGCGTGTCTAGGTGAAGCGATTGCTTCCCTCAAATATGAAAAAACAGTTTGTTTTGGATCAATTCCTTTTAGAATAGAACGAACAAAATTATCTCTGTGCTCTAATATTTGAAGATTTTTAATCACATTACCTTTAGATTGAAAGTATTTTGAGACATATGTTGGCATGTGGTAATAATCTAGTAGTGTCTTTTTTGTTTTATAGCTCGAATATAATTCAACAAAAAGATATGACTCCGCTGACCGCTTACTTTTTTCTTTTGCATCTTCTAATAATCCAAAAATAACCTTGTCAAATGAGCTTCCTGTTTGGCGTAAAGCTTGATAGCGATAATTAACATTTACGTTATCTTCGAATAAATCATCTTTCATGACCAATCCAGAAAAACGTAAGTATTCCGTGCTTTGACCGACACCAAACTTCCTTTGATAAAAGGCTAATCCAGCAGGAATCATGAATAACGTTAACCTTGCTAATGCACTCATAGGTACAGGTTCTTTCTTATTAAAATCCCAATAGAAATTACTAGCTTTATCTACAGAAACTCCTAATGGCGAAAACATCATTTCCTCATAAGACATCGTTGAATACAGTCCATCAACAAAAGAACAAGGCAGGATTTCATTTTTGAAATACGATTGTATTTCTTCCACCGTCTTCAACTTCTTTATTTGACGAAACCATGTATTGAATGGTTTGTACTCTTTATTAGCTTCTAGAAATTGAAGAATCTCCTTCGCATCGGTTGCATTTTGTAATCGTTCTTGGAACTGAAGCTCTAATTCAACTGGTTTTACATAGTCAATGTACATTTTTTCAATATGTTGTTCTTTCGTTAAGGAATTACATGCTGCTTGTAAAAAAGAAGGTTGACCAAAGAATGGAGAGATAATAACAGCTTTGGCATAGTTCAGTGTTAATTTGTTGTTGATTTCTGGGGTGCTCAAGATCATCTGGAAGGTGTTAATAGACTCTCTTAGCTCATCTAAAAGATCAACTGATTTTAATTTCTTCATTTGCTCTATTAACTGTTTAAAATCATGATGCTCTTTACTTTCAGGGAAGTATTTTTCTACTTTCTTAAACTGTTCTTTCATCACTTTCAGAATTTCTTTATGAGCATCTTTATAACGCTCTGAGTTATGAGTTGCTTTATTTAATTGACGTGTCAGCCGTTCAGTGTCACGTATTGCTACGTCATATGTTTCAATGAAATAGTCAAAATAGTTTTTTGATAATGAAGAAAGTTGCTCTGAGTATAAACGAATACCTGTTGGAATAATTTCTAATTCGTCTTCTCCATATATCCTCTTTAAACCAATCAAGCCTGCGGTCATCATCCAATCTTCCGCATGAAGATCGATATGCGAACTAGCCAACTACTTCACCCCGCTCCATTTCAACATCAAGCAATCCGAAGCCATAGGACCTACTCTTTGACGAACCATTCTGATAAAGACACATCAAATCATCTGGATGACCCTCTAACATTAAGTAACCTTTATAAGCAGTGAAATATATCTTTTGGGAGTTATCCCCTGAATCTATTAATTTGCTGTTTGATTCTTTTATGACAACCTTTTTCATACTTAAAGGGGTTACTTTGATACGCTTATGTAAGCTTCTATTTAACATATTTTCTACAACTAAGTTTGAATAGTAATTAAATTCTTTCTCATAATCTTTATCTGTAGGTGAAAGTGGTTTACCATCTTTTGATTCAATTAGTAGAGGTGAAAGAGTTTTGAACAAAACTTTCTCAGAAGAAATCGGATGTTCATTTAATACACGCACATTTTCTCGTGTCCATTTAAATTCTTTATATCTAATAGTTTTAATTTTCTGAATTCCATTGTGAAAATGGAACATAAACTCAAAATCACTTGAACTTACAATCATATTAAAACCTGAAACTTTGATGATATCATCTTGGAAGGAGAAATCTTTGAGGTAAACTGCATAGCCAAATGGCTTCATTTTATTGTTCGATTCAAATATACGTTTAAAATAACTTTCATCAGATTGAGAGAGGGCTTCTTTCACGATACTTAACATGCCCATTCGGTAATAAAGTGGCAAACAATCACCGCTAAAGGAAATTTGAATTCTCATCTATTCATCCCCATTTTAATAGTTCTAATTAGCTACATTTCTCTGTACAATACTAAACTTGAATAACAATATAATTATCACACCCTACCTATTATTAGTTTGAAGTGGTGCATACTATGATGTCCACATCTCACTACGTTCAAATTAAATGTTCTTCTCAATACTTAGTTACCGTTATAGCATATCTTTATATCTCACTACGATTTTACATTTGTTACCATTATAGCATATAGGAGTAAAACACATTGCTAGAATTGTTAAAATTTAGTGAACTTGTTAATGTACTATTTAAGAAATTATGCTTTTATTTCTCACTATGTTCATATAAAACTAAGACAATATAGTCTATAAATATTTGCCGTTGTTCCTTTATATCTCACTACGTTCATATAAAACCAAGGTTCCCCTTATCTAATATTGAGCAACATCAAACTTTATATCTCACTACGTTCATATAAAACCAGTTAATTCTTGATGTAAACTAGCGTCACAAATACACTTTATATCTCACTACGTTCATATAAAACGTTAATAATTTTGAAGATGAATTGTATCAAGAAATATCTTTATATCTCACTACGTTCATATAAAACTTGATCCGTTGAGCTGTTTCTTTACCTTTTACATACTTTATATCTCACTACGTTCATATAAAACTCAACAGGTTTCTCGTAAGTGACGTTTTGTATAAACTTTATATCTCACTACGTTCATATAAAACGTATGGACTTCATATGTTCTGCGGAGAGCAAGGCAGCTTTATATCTCACTACGTTCATATAAAACTGTATGAGGTTAGTCTTGCTCAAGTACGAATAAATGCCTTTATATCTCACTACGTTCATATAAAACGTTTCTGTAATCATAAAATCACCTAATAGACGATTTTCTTTATATCTCACTACGTTCATATAAAACGCTGAAACGGTCTAGGATACCAGTCGTCTCTTCTTGCTTTATATCTCACTACGTTCATATAAAACAAAAGCGCCCTACGGACCACACTTTTAAGTTTAACAACTTTATATCTCACTACGTTCATATAAAACACGTGAAGTATTCAGCTTATCAGTACCTCAAATGTTCTTTATATCTCACTACGTTCATATAAAACTCCCGCAGGAGGAACGACGAGGACAGTTGTTTACAACTTTATATCTCACTACGTTCATATAAAACGGAAATGGAAGAAGTCGAAGTCGTAAACGATTTTGGCTTTATATCTCACTACGTTCATATAAAACTATTACCACGAGTTTCGAAATTTGATGCTTTTGCTTTTGCTTTATATCTCACTACGTTCATATAAAACCCAGAAAACCGTAGTAGCATTGTTAAAGGCTCCCATCTTTATATCTCACTACGTTCATATAAAACTAACAAGAGCAAACATGAAGAAGAGCTTTCCTTTCCTTTATATCTCACTACGTTCATATAAAACTCAAGCAGATTGGGACGCTTTGGTTCAAAATACGTCTTTATATCTCACTATGTTCATATAAAACGCAGTTTTACCTACACCAGCATTTCCAGTTACCACTCTTTATATCTCACTACGTTCATATAAAACGCGGCAGCGGTGGAAGTTGGTGCAGGTGCTTATGTGTCTTTATATCTCACTACGTTCATATAAAACTTATCGTTTTGAAGTAGTAAATGCAAGCAACGATCAACTTTATATCTCACTACGTTCATATAAAACTTGGAGAGTTTGATATTGAAGTCGATTATGTTACTCTCTTTATATCTCACTACGTTCATATAAAACAGAAGGGAAAAAAGGTATACGCAAATTATCCCTTGCACTTTATATCTCACTACGTTCATATAAAACTGTTCGTATTAGAAAGCAGTTAGATTACGTTATTCACTTTATATCTCACTACGTTCATATAAAACGTTTACGATACTATCTGATACACCTGCTTATAGTGGCTTTATATCTCACTACGTTCATATAAAACGGTTTTGGTGATGTGAATCCACCAACAGCACCTACCTTTATATCTCACTACGTTCATATAAAACGCTTGACTATAATTTTGTGGCTAAAAAATATAATGACTTTATATCTCACTACGTTCATATAAAACCCCGAAAATCACAATTACTCAAAGCCTTGATACATAAAGCTTTGAACCAATTCCCAATGTATCTACTTTCATTGATTTTGCAGTAGATCGGAGGTTATGTTTTTAGAATTACTCAGAAACAACTCTCAATCCCTTTCATACCAAGAAGTTGAACCAATCTACCTATAAAATAGATCTACTGCAATTTCGCATTACTTTTAACTAACACTCAGCTATATATCATTAATAGTCATGATGTATACCTAAGTTGTTCACAAAACTTTATAGTAATTTTGCTCACTTATATTATGTAAATACTACCAACTAAAACAAAGAAATACAACATCATTTCAATAAGTATACATGAGAGTTGATGTATTAATGGTTGTTTGCCTTTGAAGTATAATTGAATTTTTAGCTCTGTTAGAATTCTGTGCTGATATTGAGTTTATATGAACAAATTTCTTAAGTTTGAACTCAGACCTCAATTAACTTTAACAATGCAAAACTACGCTTTTCTTGCACAACTGCGTTATGTTTCATAATATGGACGAAGCCATCAAAATATGGTGGTGATGACAAAGAGAGTAACCGATATCCTGTAAGCCATTCAAAATCTAAATTCATCAGAGAATTGTCACTTAAAAATAATGTAAACAGATACTTTTACTGCATAATCCTCAATTGGAACGGAAAAATTCGCACAATAGTTCCTTATCACATGCAAAGCGTAACTAAAGTACAACAATATTTTGGCGTTTCAAATAAGTCTCTAAACAATTATCTTTCTTGGATCCAAGTGTTTGAGAGAACTCATTATCAGCGAAATGAAGTCACAATAACTATAAGTTACAAAAAGGAAATTAATTCAAAATAAAGCAACATATGATACACTTAATCTATCTAAGTTTACGGTATAAAAATTTTCTTTTTATTCAACTAATAAGCAGTTATGTTTAAAAAATAGCTTAGGTTGTTATGAAGAATAATGTTGAGGTGTGTTGATGAGAAAAACAGTTTCTTTATTACTTGTTTTACTATTAATAGTAGGTTGTACGAATGAAAATGTCCCTACCAAGGATTATTTTGTAGGTACAGAGGAATACCTACATGAAATCAATAGCTTTAAAAAAGATATTCCTGAACTTGTTCAAAATAGTGAGAGTGATTTGTCGAAGATCAACCTTATTCAAGATAGAGTTGAGAAAATGAAAGAAGAGATCGAGTTCTTCAATAGTTTAGTTCCCCCTGAAAACTTAAAAAGAATGCATGACGTCGCCATTACATACAATATTTATTTTACACAATCACTAGAATATTCCTTGGAAGAAATGAAAAAAGAGAATTTAGTCTCCGAACGTGCAAAGATTCTTCTAATTGGGCGTCCTATCACTAACGTTCAAAATAATTTAACTAATCATATAAAACTGTTCATTCTTGAAGAACAAATTAAAGATGGTGAATGACATTTCATTTAGGAAATTGCGTAAATATCAAGTAAATTTGTTTAGTATCCTATTAAGCAAAAACTAACCATCAGTGGAGGTTTTTCTTAATCCCCTACTGATAGTTAGTTGAACCAGCTTGGTCAAAACTGACACTTGCTACCGCAATGATATTGCCCAGTTTTCCCAACCTATAATAAGTTGAAGAAGGACTTGTTGCGATTGTTGACATGTAATAAGTGACCCTTTATACCTATCCTCTCTTACCTCGCATCGTATTCACTAATGATAGACACATTTTCCCACTCAAAATTAACATACTTATTGTTGCAATTAACAAAATACCTATAATAACAATCACGTTTTATCACCACACTTTCATAAGTATGTTTTTTGATACAATAATAAATGTTGATTAGAAATCATTCATTTATTAATTTATGATTTGTATTCAAATTTTTACCGAATTAATTAAGAAAATAATACCAATTAATGAAAATAAATACAATAGAATCCGCACTCCTACTAATACTAATTTATGATTATTTTGAAAATTATGCTAAAATGAAATAGATTTGCTATGCTAACTTATAAAGGGGATGATCTTATGGGATTTGATATTACTATAGAAGAAAACGTTGTTGGTACGTGTCTTAGTTAATATTTTTTAAGGGGATGTCTCATATGAAAGCATTATTTTTGTTATACGATGGATATGTAGAGTGGGAAATCAGTACGTTATCTTACATTTTACAGCTTACGAATGTTGAAATTAGTACTACTGCAATAAATGAAGAAGTTACTCATAAGGGAAACTTCAAAGTGAAGGTTGATTTTAAGGTTGAGGACTGCCATGCTGACGATTTTGATATTTTAATTATTCCTGGTGGAGATCCAGCAGAAATGATTAAGGAAGAGAAGTTTTTGAGCTTAATTCAGCAATTTAATGAGAAGAAGAAATGGATTGCGGCAATTTGTGGCGCTCCAACATTCTTAGGCGCTGCGGATGTTTTAAGAGAAAGAAAGTATTCATCTTCAATAGGAGATGAATTTGATCACTATTTAAACTTGCAATATAAGAGTGAAACCGACGTAACCGTATGTGAGAACTTAATTACAGCTGAAGGAAATGCATATGTTGAATTTGCTGTAGCAGTAGGAAAACAGTTAACTATTTTCAAAGATAGAGAAGATGAATTAGAGACGGTGTTATATTTCAAAAATCAACTTAGAGGCTAACATTTATTCGTTATACTGCTCAAATCATTGATCCTACTGAGCTATCAACACATTTGGAAAATCAAGGAACACTAGATGTTTTGATTGCACGACGAGGAACTTCTGGCGTAATATTTCGTGAACAATAGTAGCAAATATTAGTTACATTACATTATCATTCGTTCTTTTACATGTTGTCATTTACTATCGTAGCGGTAGAACGCAATTACGCTTAAAAAATATATCTTTTATACAACATTCAAAAGCCTTGTTACACTTTAATGTAACAAGGCTTTTATTATAAAACGAATTAATTGTTAGTTCGTAAACTCATACCACGGTGAATCATATGCTAATTCTCCTTTAATATACGTGTAATAGAAGTCAATTGAATCCCCTTCTTGGACTCCTTTTACAGTGAATTCCCATTTCTCACCGTTTTTTATTGTTTTTACATTTTGTTGTATATCACCATTCACCTTGTATCGTAGGTCTACTAATGTTGTTGTTTCAGTTGGGCTGAAGATAAACGTAACACTTGTTGATTCATCCTTCACGATGTTAACAGTATAATCATCCGCTTCAATCATACTATTCTCATTATCATCTGTTATTTCGTTCGTTGGATCTGTCGGTTGTTCTGTTGTTGGTTCTTCAGGCTGCTCTGTTGTTGGTTCTTCTGGTTGTTCCGTACTTGGTTCTTCAGGCTGCTCTGTTGTTGGCTCTTCGGGTTGTTCCGTACTTGGTTCTTCAGGTTGTTCTGTTGTTGGTTCTTCGGGTTGTTCAGGCGTAGCTTCTTGCGTAAAGCTAAACCAATTCAAATTCCCAATTCCCTCTTGCGTTTCACCTTTGAATACGACATATAAGTCATGAATGTCTGTCGCATTTGAGATAGTTGCTTGTTTTGTTTCCCACTCTTCCCAGCCACCTGTATTTGAAAGATCGATAGTACCGATTAATTCGCCGTCCTTACTATCAAGTCTTAGCTCAATTGTACCTCCTTCTGTTGCACTAGCAATTCTCGCTTCAACACCTGTTGCTCCATTTCCAAAATCAACACCGTTAAAGACTAAATAATCTTCATTATCAAGCCAGCCTACGTATAGACCACCATCAACATCACTCGTCTCTTCGGTTTCAATGCCACTCATCTCAGTGTATTGCTCTGCTTCGATTCTTTCGAATGCATCGAATCCTGATTGTTGATCATTCGGTTCTTCTGTAGGTTGTTCAACAGAATCTGTTGAACCATTACTAACACTATATTCATGTGGCTGAACCGTTACTTTCACACCATCAGAGAATGTTACAGTTTTCTCTGAATCCGTCATGTTGTAGACGACATACGTTTTCTCATTGCCCTTTGTAAAGACTGCGTATATTGGGTAATCAGCTGTTATTGAAGAATCAGCATTTCCTAACGCATTCAAGTTATGAATCCAATGATACGTATTCGCTTTTGTATTCCCACCTTCAGGGACAAAAACGTTTTCTCTTGCGTTAAACTTTCGAATTGCATCTTCAGGATTCTCGATCGCTCGGTACATCCACATGATATCTTCCCATGCATCCCAATTCTCGCCACCATTTTCAGCGACTAATGCGTCGTAATTACGTTTCGTATAATCTGGATATTGTGTTAAATAGAGTGATGCGCCTGTAATTGGTAACCAGTTAATCCCGTGAACCTCCTCTGGGTTATTCGTCCACCATACTGCATCACCAACTGTTTTTCCACCCCAAACCATACTTGCTGTCTCACGATTGAAACCAGAGGCGTGATTCTCACCAGATACGTCGAACCAATATTCATTAATGGCGTTCATTTCAGTCGTAAATAAATAGATACCTAGATCACGAAGCTCCTTATTGTCTGTCGCTTCTCCCCAAAGAATGATACCTGCCCACGCATTCATTGCTTCAGATGATGATTCATTGTTATTACCATCAAAGAATTTTGCATGACCAGATGCCCACGTATGACCCGCATACATAT
>NZ_MJEH01000017.1 GCF_001742425.1 Bacillus solimangrovi | reverse complement strand
CCGCCAGCGTTCGTCCTGAGCCAGGATCAAACTCTCCGATAAAAGATTGTTTGAAACTTGCTCGCACAATGTGTTCATTCCGTTCAGTTTTCAAAGAACATTTTTGATGTTTACCAACTCTCGTTGGCGACAAGTAATATCATAACATCTCAATAAAATTAAGTCAACACTTTTTTAAAAACTTTTTTCTATCACCTAACGTTCCTGTTAGGCGCTAGATTTCTAATTATATTAAAAACCCATACTAAAATCAAGACATTTTTTAAAGATTATTTTGGGTTTTACAATAGGTAATTTATTATCTTTAAAATTATCTATTCAATACTAGTAAGGACAATGAAATTCGTTGTACTCATATATAAGTAAATCTCAATATGTCATTCCCGCATACTCATATACAAACTTCCACCAATTTAAACTAAATCACTCTAAAACATAAACAAAGAACATTCTATTAGATAATAAGCAGAAATGACTAATCTTCACCTAACTTGAATTATTAACTTTTCAACAAATATTGATTTCCCTCTTCATCTCTAAATTGCACAAATGTTCCCCATTGCATTTCTTTTGGTTCATCAATAAATTGAACACCGTTTATTTTCAATTGCTCATATGTATCAAATACATTATCACACTCTAATACAATAGAAGCCTTCATACTTTCTGAACCTTGCATCATCGACTTTGGATATAAAACTAAACGTGTTTGAGCATTTTTTGGTGCCACTTCAATCCAACTAACATTCGGTCCCATTGGAAACTCAGCTACAACCTCAAAACCAACCTTATTCGTCCAAAAATCCTTTGCTTTTTGTTGATCATCCACATACACTGCTACAGTAGCAATATTCTTAATCATCAATAGTTCCTCCTTAATATGCTTATTCAATTAATAACAATGATTAATATACTACATTAACAACACAGGTTATTTTATTCCATTGATATCATTCTAAATTGAACAGGTTGTGTTGCTATAGATTAAAGTAAGTAATAACGTTTATGTATGTACACTAAATTGGTAACCCAAACCTCTGATCGTTTTAATTTCTCCCTCAGTATTCGACCAATTTCGTAATGATTGCCTAATCCGTTTAATCGACAAATCTACCGCTCGATCACTTCCATCATAATCTATTCCCCAAACATGTTCTATTAACTGCTCTCGTGTAAATGTTTGATTTGAATTTTGCGCAAGGAAGATTAGCAATGATAAGTCACGAGGTGATAAATTCAGATCAACTCCATTCAAAGATACCGTAACAGCTTTCAAATCAACCTTCAAGCTACCGAAATATCGTACCTCATGCTCTTCATAGACTTGCTTCGGTCTTCTAAGCACTGCGTTTACTCTAGCAACAACTTCATCACCGATAAAGGGCTTTGATATATAATCATCTGCACCAGAATTAAGTCCGGTTAATTTATAATTTATATCCCCTAATGCCGTTAACATGATAACTGGACAAGAGCTAATGCTTCTAATTTCTTTTAAAATACTCCAACCGTCTCGGTTCGGCAACATTACATCTAATAGAACGAGAGAAGGCTGAATATTATCGAATTTCTCAATTGCTTCATCACCATCAAATGCCGTTTCCGTTTGAAAGCCTGCTTTCTCTAAATAAGCTTTTAACACACGAGAAATCGCCATTTCATCCTCTACAATTAAAATCATCCCCATCTCTCCTTATTATCGATTTTATACGACAAATAATACTATGTATTAAATGAATATACTTTTCAAATTGGCACTAAAGGATAATCTAATAGAAGTCTTATCCTCATCAATGAATAAGACTTCTATTTATCAATGAAAACATATTTACTTCTTTTTCACATTACAAGTTCATTTTTGCATTGTATACCCGTTAACAAAGTATTCAATTGTTTCTAACTCATGCTCATCCAATTCTCGGTTCACTTCTTCTGCATACTTATTTTGAATGCTTGTTTGATCACCTTTAAGCATGTCTGTGTATTTTGCAATTGTTCGTAACAGTGCTACTTCACTTTTGAATTCTTCTTTCGAAAGCATTTTTGTATGAGAAAGCACGTACGTTTCTGCATCAAAGGTTTCTAACATATTTAACAACTCAACTGTTTTCTGAACAGTATAGTTAATTTGCTTCGAAAAAATATCTGGATAAATACAATCTGCTAAAAATAGTACTTTTTCTTCTTTTACAAAAACGACTACTGAATCTTCAGAATGGTCCCCACCTACTTGCTGTAATACACATGTGACGCCACCTAAATCAATTTCTACGTATTTGTCGAATGTTAAATCTGGTACTGTAATTGTAATGTCTCGATGATCGACAAATTCTTTCTTAATCGCATTTGCGCAAAATTCAATTTCAGTTCCTTCTCTTACTCTCTCATCTATAGCTTCATCTGACCATGATAATGGAATTAACTTCTCTATTTCAGCTTTCGTTTGAACTGATGACATGGATATAACCTCAGGTAAAGACGAAAGACCAAAGATATGATCCCAGTGCCAATGTGTGATTGCTACAATATTCGGTTTCGGAACTTGTTTTTTAGCAAGCTCTTCTAAAAATAATTGAGTATGGTCTTCAGAATTACCCGCATCGATCATTAGAACCTTACGATCACCAACTACCATGCCTAAAACAGGACGATCTGTCTCAGAAACAGGGGTCATATACCAAAATCTCTCTCCAATTTTCTCAATCGTTTGCATCATTATTTCCTCCGTCATCTCATTGTTGTGTTACTACATGCATCAAGGCTGTATTATCTTTCTCAACTCATTCATTATTTATCACATAGCTATGAAAGAATTACTTTATTAATACATTCTCTAAAACATTATATCTTTTCATAGATTAATAGAGAAGATCAATAAAGGACGATGTTGATTGTATCATTATAGTGTTTAAATTAAGGGTTTATTGGAAACTTAAAATACTACATTACATGCTAAAATGAATATCAATGAAAAATTACTCAATCCTATCATATCTAAATTGAAATCGCTTGTAGAGTATAACATTATGAAAAAGTCGAAGGTTATCGTAGCAAGTACTGACCTAAATAAAGAAGGAGACGCTATGAACATTTTAATTGCACCTGACTCATTCAAAGGAAGCTTAAGCGCTCTTAAAGCTAGTATGATTATGAAACAAGCCTTTTTAGATGAATACGAAGGAAGTCACGTTGAGATCGTACCTATGGCTGATGGAGGTGAAGGTACGCTTGAAACATTAATTTATGCAACTGGAGGAAAGCAGATATCAATTGAAGCGACTGGACCTCTTGGGGAAACAATTACTACTGAATATGGCATCTTAGGAGATCGAAAGACTGTTGTAATTGAAATTGCAGCTATCTCTGGTTTACCGCTCGTTCCTAAGGAGAAAAGAAATCCTCATAATACAACTTCTTATGGGGTTGGAGAAGTAATCCTCGCAGCAATTAATGAAGGCTATCGAGAATTCATCATTGCGCTTGGTGGTAGTTCGACAAATGACGGAGGCTTTGGCATGCTTCAAGCACTAGGAGTTTCCTTTCTAACAGAAGAAGGATCCCCTGTTGACCAATATGGACGAAGCTTGCAATACATCACCCAGATCGATTGGAATACTATTAATCCCCTAGTTTTTGAATGTACATTTAAAATAGCTTCTGATGTTAACAATCCCCTTTGTGGTGAGAATGGTGCATCGTTTACTTTTGGTCGCCAAAAAGGTGCAACGAAAGAACAAATCATTCAACTTGATCAGCAATTATTATCATTTAGTAATCTTGTTGAAAGTGCGACAGGTAAAGATGTCAAAGATCACAAAGGTGCTGGAGCTGCTGGTGGACTTGGCTTTGCTTTTCTACACCTTAATGGAATCATAACATCTGGAGCAGAACTTGTAGCAAAAGAAGTAAATTTAATACCCGCTATAAAAAAGGCTGATTGGATACTAACTGGTGAAGGACAAAGTGATCGTCAAACATTATACGGGAAACTTCCCTATTATATTGCTAAATTGGCAAAACAAGAACATACACCGAT
Source organism: Bacillus solimangrovi (assembly GCF_001742425.1). GTDB lineage: Bacteria > Bacillota > Bacilli > Bacillales > Bacillaceae_N > Bacillus_AV > Bacillus_AV solimangrovi. Next base: position 51,703 of record NZ_MJEH01000017.1, on the reverse strand, counting down.
TTCACTTGTATCAGGTAGTTTAGGAGATGGATATGAGCAACTATTCCATTACTTCACAAGCTGTCACACAATCACAATTGGCCCTATGACTTTAGAGCAATGCTTCAATCAAGCAGAAGAGCTTCTTTATCATGAAACAAAAAACCTTGCTCGACTATTATCAGTTACAAAAAAGTCGTAATACGAAAGAAGATAGTGTTATTTTGAGATTATGATTATTTGTGGTCATTCTTGTATAAATAAAAACAGGTTCAGAGAATTAGTCTGAACCTGTTTTTTATTTATAACCTAGGAAATAATGAGATTGTTTAGGAACCTATTGATATATACTTCTGTTCTAGATACTCCTCCATACCGTAATAACCACCTTCTCTACCGATACCACTTTCTTTATAACCACCAAAGGGAGCTTGAGCAGTTGAAGGTGCACCATCGTTCACACCAATTACACCATATTCTAAACGATTCATAAACAATACAGCTTCATTCATTTTTTCTGTAAATACATAAGCAGCAAGACCATAAGGACTATGATTTGCCCTATTGATCACTTCTTCAATTGTTTTGAAAGTCGTAATAGGCGACAAAGGCCCGAATGTTTCCTCCTGCATACAAATCATTTCATCCGTAACATTACCTATTACAGTAGGCTGTAGAAAGTATCCTTCCTGCTGCATGATTCGTTTACCACCTGTTAAAATAGAAGCTCCTTTTTTTACAGCATCTTCTATGTGATTTAGTACTTTACTAATCGCTTTTTCATTAATTAACGGTCCGATATCAACGTTATCTATTAACCCGTTACCAATCGAGAGCTGCGAAGTTCGTTCGACTAACTTAGCTGTAAATGATTCTACAATTTCTTCATGTATATAAAAACGATTTGTTGCAACACATGCCTGACCAGCATTGCGGAATTTTGAATGAATAGCACCTTCAACCGCTTTATCAAGATCCGCATCCTTTGTGACGATAAATGGTGCATGTCCTCCTAATTCTAATGATACTTTCTTCATTGTATCAGCAGCTTTTTTCATTAACAGCTTACCAACCGGTGTAGAGCCAGTGAAAGTTAACTTTCTTACTTTCGGATCACTTAGCCACACTTCACCAATCTGTTTAGCATTACCTGACACAACATTAATTACTCCTTTTGGAAAGCCAGCTTCTTCTGCTAATTGAACTAACTTCAAAGCTGTGAACGGAGTTTCTTCAGAGGGTTTCAATACTACCGTACAACCTGATGCTACTGCTGGTGCAAGCTTTCGAGTAATCATAGCTGCCGGGAAATTCCACGGAGTAATTGCAGCAACTACCCCAACTGGTTCTTTTTTTACAATAATTTGTTTATTGGGAGATGAGGATGGAATCGTATCACCATAGTTCCGCTTCGCTTCCTCTGCATACCACAATACATATTGATTAGCATATTCAATTTCTGCTAAAGCTTCTTTTAATGGCTTACCTTGCTCAACTGTCATAATATGTGCTAATTCATTTTTATTTTTTTCTATTAGGTGATGCCATTTATACAGTAGACGACTTCTATCATCTGCTGTTCGTTTCGACCAAGATATAAATGCAACTGTTGCTGCCTCAACTGCCAATGTCGCTTCCTTAGCGCCACTGTTGGGAACTGTACCTATTAATTCTTTCGTTGCGGGATTATATACTGAGATCTGTTCATTAACATGAATCCATTCACCGTTTATATAATTTTGATTAATAAACATCTACAACACCCCTTAACCTGTTATCGTTACATTTAGACTATCATCACCATTAGGGGATGAGTACTTCCTCTATCTTTGGGGGAGATAACAAAACGTTATCTTAAATATGTGAACACTTTTGTAGGTACAGAAAAACCTCGGTGCATTACACCGAGGTTTTTCATGCCTTATATTTATTTCAATACTTTAATAAGTTCATTTGCAATTGCTTCAGAAGAAACAGGGTCACGACTTGTAATGATTTGGTCATCTGCCCAAATAGCAAGCTGTGGAGTATCTAGATCAGCAACATATGTTCCAACTTTGTTCAATTCTTGTTCTACACTGTATGGAAGAAATTCTACTACTTCTTCAGGTTCATATGCATCTGGGAATGCAGTTACTTTCTTACCTTCGATAATTGACTTCCCATCTTCTCTTAACGTAAACGCTAATACAGAAGGAGCGTGACATTCAGCTGCAACAATACCTTTGTTATCATAGATTTCATTAATCAAGCGATGAGAGTGCGGGTCATAAGCGACATCAAACATCGGTCCGTGTCCACCTACAAATAGAATCACATCATAGTCTTTTCCTTGTAAGTCAGCTAAACGAACTGTATCCTTCCAACGTCCAAGCTTTTCAAACTCTTTTGATTTTCCTTCTGGATCAAATTGTTCATTTAATGAAAACTGATCGACCAATCCGTCGCCACCTTTAGGTGAAGCAATCGTTACGTTATGTCCCGCTTCTTCTAACATCGTTAATGGCACGTGAAATTCCTCTGACCAGTAACCTGTTCGATATGATTTAACTTGTATTCCGTTTGAAATAACCATTAATACATTTGCCATGTGTGTTCCTCCTAGTATGTTATCTATAAATTTGTCTAATCTCTTGAAAGTTGTTTTCGCTACAACCATAGGTTATCATCAAATTAATTAAATATGTACTTCCTATATGTTTGATGGGAATAACAGAAGGTTATAAGGATGAGATTTAAATGAAAATTGAATGGTTAGAAGCGTTTCAAATAACAGCAGAAACCCAAAGCCTTACGAAAGCAAGTGAAATCTTGCACATGAGCCAACCCGCTCTAAGTAAGCAAATTCGAAATCTTGAAGAAGATTTAGGTGTAAGTGTATTTATCCGCTCATCTACAGGTGTTCGTCTAACTCAAGCTGGTGAAATCTTATTAAAAGGCACCCATAACATTTTACGAGAAATCAACTCAGTTCGAAAAGAAATTAGCCTTAGTCAAGGTGTAGAAAATATTACAATTGGCTCTTGGCCTAGTATCGCAACGTCTTACCTTCCATACAAATTAGCAAAACAAGATTCAAAAGATAGATTCAAAATCAAAATCTCACACAGCTTCTTAGAACTATTGTCCAGACTTGAGAACGGGTTAATTGATGTTGCATTATTCGATGATCGAGAAATCCAACATTCTTATTATTCTAAGCCATTATTCTCAGAATCGTTTTTATTATATATAAATGTAAACCATCCATTATATTCAGGACAAGCTTCTATAGCGTTTGATGAGATTAAAAGTGAGGAATTTCTAGTCCTATCCTCTACTTGTGATGCTAGAACACTTGTTGAGAAAGAATTCAATACTCTCGGATCCCCTCTAAAGATCGCTTCTGAAATTGAATTCGGGCAAAGCATCTTAGGATTTGTCGAAGCAAACCTTGGTATAACAATCCTTCCCGAATTATTCATTCAGAACATCTCAGATAACGTAAAAGCAATACCTATCGATGGATTCAATGCAACAAGAAATGTCTCACTCATCGCAAGTGATGAAACAGTTGGAAAAAGAATGGTAGCCTTATTAAAATAATAAGGCTACCATTCTCTTCTTAAAAAGCTGCTTATTTCAACTTCAAAACCGTAGTAACTGGATTATGGTCACTATGTTCAAATTCTAAGTCATGCCCCTTCACATCTACAATTTCAATATTCGGTGAAACTAAAAATCCATCAATAATTGTTACAAAATTCTCTCCCACTACATACGGCTTTACATCATCCCGAACGGTCCATACAGTGGAATCGACTGACCATTGAAATCCACCCTCTGTAAAATCCTCTGGTAATTGTACGAGCCATTCAGGCCATTCATTCATAAATTTCGGATCTTTCAGTTGAACATCAGATAGAAGCTGATTCCAATCGCCACCTAAAACAACGTAATCACCATTATTGTAGTGCACATTCATATATTTTTTTAAGAAATCAACTTGCTGAGCTCTTATTTTCCCACCTTTATCATAAGCAGATAAATGAACATTTACCATTCGTAAATACTTTCCGTTATCAACGGGTATTTTCGTTTCAATAATAGCTCGATCTAATTCAAATAGTTGAACAGGCCATTTCTCTCTTCCTGGAAGCTGATACCTTGTAGCCTCATCTATCTGATACTTAGAAAAAGTATTCATCCCACTATTCGCATGCCCCATCGGTCTAAGAAATGGAACTGGTACCCATGGCGTATTATAGTTATACGCAAAGGTTGATCCATATCCTTTTAAAGCTTCTTTAAACATTATCACCTGATTTGTATCATAGGATCGTCTAGATTTCTCATCTATTTCTTGTATAAGAATAAAATCAGAATCTGTTTTATGTAAAAATGCTTGAATATTTTCAAGGTTAGTCAATGTTTGCTCTTTACTACTGGAACGTGAGCCTTTCCCCCCGTCCATAAAAAAGTCTTGGTCTTTGTCTAACCCCCCATAACCAATATTAAAAATAGTCGTACTAAATGGCTCTCCCTGCTTCAATACTTTTTCGTTGTTATTCTCAACTTCCAACTTAATTACATCTTCAGGAACTTTCTCTGTGAAAGTCATAAACGTTAAAAATAATATAAATGTAAGTCCTATAAGTCCTATTACACCAACAAACAATTTCAAAATTTTTCTCACATGGATGCCACCTTTTTACTAATTTCATATTATTCTAGGTTACTATTATTTTAAGTTTTACAACATGATAATGTAACTTACTTTCATTATAATATTTTGCTGGAATAATTACACCTTTTTACGAAATATTCTTACTTTTTAAAACGTATATTTATTCATACCAATTAACGAGCAAATTTCCATTTCTCATATTAGTTAATAAGATAATTTTATTGTTTTGTATTTTTTTACAATTAATTGCACATTTATAAATGTTAAACGTGTAAAACCTATATTAAGGCAGATACAGTTGACCTTCATCTACTAATCATTCGCACAAAATTTTGGTCTGCTACTCTATCTACGTTTTTTTATAAATCTAATATATAACTCACTATTACATGAATTTACTCGATATATTCACTTCTACTCTCCTCAATTCTGGAATTAGCAGAATAAACATAACAAGCATCGATAAACCTTCTGTTATGTAAAAATTCATAACCCTTTCAAACCGAATACTACTGATAGTAAAAAGTAAATGTCTAACTCCACTAAGAAATAAAGCTTCTTTTTACTTGAGCAATCGATTAAAAGGAATTGGTTCCAAATAAATCAATGCTGGATGGAAAATATCCAAGTCCCTTCAATTCGTGTAGACTTGATTGAAAATCTTGAATCTAAAAAACAAAAATTAATTTTTGAATAATTAAGTCTAACTTCCATACTCCCCTGCTCATTATTCTAAGATTTAAAGAACTCGTCTTAACATCAATTGAAAGGCAATAGAAGCTTGAAATTAAATAATTCACGCTACTGCCTATTAATATTTAGGTATTTCTACCACACTACAAATAGTTCTAATGAATAGATTATTAGAAAGGCAAATAACGAAAATTAATCCGATTCTTTTTACAAATAAATGATAAAAGGTTTTATCAAATAAAAATTCGTTTTGAAATCACAGTAAATTTTTTAAAATGTTTATTATCTTTTATAAAACCAAAGCAATTCCCCTTCAAGTCTATATATGAATCCAATCGTCAAACCAAATATTTGCCTCAATTACAATTTGAAAGGAGAATGATAAATGCCTACAACCATGCATTTAAACTTAAGATTGGACCAAACTCAATACATTCCTCAAATAAGGGAAATACCGGGATATGATTATATCCATTTGATTCGACAGCCTAAGTATATAATCGATCCGTGGCTTTTAAATGAGAAAGTGTATTACCTTAATGAGATCTTATCACCACATAAATACGTCAAACAAAATAAAGTCTCTCTATTACATGCACACCATGGTCAATTGGGATTATTATTACTTCCATTTAAGGAAGAAACAAAATTACCTTTAGTAACGAGCATACGAGGAGTTGATGCTACTCTTGCCGAAGGACGAGTCGGTTATTACGAAAACATGAAGATACTTTTTGAAAAAGGAGAATGTTTTTACCCTGTTTGTCAGTATTTAGCCGATAGAATTAACAATTGGGGGTGTCCAGCAGAAAAAATTAAAGTTTTATATGGTGGCGTCGACCTCAATCAATTCACATACACACCTCCACAGCAAAGAAATACTCAAAATATTCTATCCATGGGAAGGCTTGTTGAGAAGAAAGGACACCATGTCTTAATGCAAGCTTTTCAAAAGATCAAAACCAAGTTCCCTCATGCTACATTAACTATTATTGGTAGAGGAGAGCTTGAAGAACCTTTAAAACTATTAGCAACTCAACTTAATTTAGGAGAATCGTTCCGGTTATTAAAGCATATTCCTAAGGATCAAGTCCAACAAGAAATGGCTAAGGCAGACTTATTTTGCGCTGCAAGCTTAGAAGCAGCAGATGGAAATGTTGAAGGAATACCCAACACAATAAAAGAAGCAATGGCAACTGGCTTACCCATTATTTCTACTACCCATGCAGGAATTCCTGAATTAGTAACAAACAATACAGACGGAATATTAGTAGAAGAAAACAATGTGAATCAATTAGCTGAAGCTCTAGTATTCATGTTGGAAAATAGAAACCTTTGGGAGCAATATACGTCTGCAGCCCGTCAAAAGGTGGAACGAAACTTTAACCAAATTAATCAATTGCAACAACAAGCAAAATTCTATGATGAACTGTTAGGAGGGAAATGATGACCAATTTCAAATCCATTACTGTAACAAAAGGCGAAGGGACATTAATAATTGATAACCCTACTAACTTTCCATTGGTAGGACATGGTGCTCAAGGTGCTGTGTTCAAACTCTCTGAAGATCGTTGTGTGAAAATATATGAAAATACTGAACAAGCAAAAATGGAGCAAGAATCACTAAAGGCAGGGCAACATTTATCGTTCATGCCTAAAGTATATGAGACTGGATCAAATTATGTAATTATGGACTATTTTTATGCCCCTACTCTGAAGGATTACCTTAAAAATAGTATGCATATGGAAGAGTCAATGGCTAAGAAGCTTTTAACTATTTTAAAAGAACTAAAACAAGCGGGTTATAATGTAGTTGATGCACCTTTAAGGCACATTTTTGTTCTTGAAAACGAAGAACTAAAGCTAGTTGACCATGTGAACGCATTCTACAAAACTAGTCCGTTCCCGATAAAATTATTAAGGGATTTAAAATTAATCCTTTTAAAAGAATCATTTTTAATGCATGTGAAAAAATTGGAACCAAAGCTATACAAAGAATGGGATATGTTTTTCAATGGAAATGATATTGACTTAAAAACAATTTCAGTAGTACCTGGTGGCTCGGGAACTTCAGTCAAGGTTGATACCGCTTTTCGACCTAAGTTAGTTGGGCAAGGTCATCAAGGTGCTGTATTTCGATTATCTGAAGATCAATGTGTAAAAGTTTATCCTAATGTCAATCATGCCCAACAAGAAAAAGAAGTCCTTGTATCATGCAAACACTTACCATTCATCCCTAAAGCTCTGAAAACCAGTTCAAACTATATTTTAATGGAATATCTCCTTGGCCCAGATCTAAATTCATTTTTAAAAAAGCAACGTGCTTTCCAACGTACTCTCCCAGAAGATATAACAAGGCAAATTCTCGAAATTTTAAAGATGATGAAAGCAGAAGGTTTTAAACAAATCGATGCACCTCTACGCCACACCTTCTTAACAATTGATGGTTTAAAATTAATCGATCATGTCTATTCTTTTACACGTGAACAAGATCGCCCACTCGAACTATTTGAGGACCTACAATTATTAAACTACTTAGACCCTTTCCTAGAACAAGTAAAAGCAATAGACCCCAAAACTTATAACGACTGGACCGAGTCACCTATTCCCCCAATTATAGACACACTAAATTATACAGGTCCCCATATTAAAGACGAAGAAATGCAAAAAATCAAATCCCCTGAACAGATCGTAAACGAACTACTTATTAGAGATATCACTCGACAGTAAGTAACTAAGAACGACATGATCTTAATTACCCTATTCGATAATCGAATAGGTACATAGAAAAATAAAACTAACTTTAGTTATTTTATTGACTTTTGTTAATGCGTCATATCGATTGTTTCACTACAATACAATCAAAAGACTAAGGGGGAAATATAGTGGGGACTTTACAACGAAACACAAATCCAATTCGGCAATCAGCATTGATAGCGGGGATAAGCTTACTAATCATGACAATATCGGCTGCTTTCTCTTATGGCTATGTTCACAGTTCATTAATTATCAGTGGTGACTCGCTTGCAACGTTCAATAAACTCCAAGCTAATATAAGTTTATTTAGAGCAGGAATATTCGGGTGGCTCGTAATTATCATAACGGATATTCTCGTATCTTGGGCATTTTATATTTACCTTAAGCCTATTCATCAAGGCTATTCATTGGTAGCAGCATGGCTTCGACTAATGTATACTGCCATATTGGCAATCGCAGTTTCAAGCCTTCTGCAAGCTGTTGAGGTTGTCAGTTACAGCACTGAACTATTCAATCAATCCAGTGATACTATTTCTTCACAAGTTATGATATCTGTACTAACATTTGAATCTGTGTGGACGTTAGGATTAATCTTGTTTGGGCTACACCTATTAGTAGTAGGTATTGTTGTATTAAAAACGAAAACTGTCCCAAAACTTATAAGTATCCTACTCGTAATCGCAGGTGCAGGTTATATGATTATCCATCTTTTATATAGCTTTTTCCCAAGCTTAGAAAGCATGACCTCATTGTTAGAAATGATTTTAAGTGTTCCAATGATTGCTGGTGAACTAGGTTTTGGGATTTGGCTGTTAATTAAGGGTGGTAAAACACCTTCACTAAAATAATCGTATACTATCAGATGTATATACTATAATCTTCGTTTTATACGGCTAAGTGACTCAGGTGTTATCCCTAAAAAACTTGCCAGTTGATGTTGTGGTACACGCGTGATCAAATCGGGGCGATTGTTAAGTAATGACTGATACCTTTCTTCAGGACGAGATGAGATAAACTCAGCAAAATTATCGTGCATTTCACCGATGTTCTCTTCAAACAACTTCCGTGTCATTGTTTCAAGTCCTGAATACTTATCATACATCTGTTGTTCAATCGATAAGTCACCAACAACAAGTACACAATCTTCCGTACAGCTTAAGGAATATTTTGAAGCCTTGTCTAGAGTATGTTGATTGAAAATATTCACTGGTTGTTCTTCTGTAAAAAAATTAAAAGTATTCTCCTTACCGTCCTCATTGATCGAAAATTGTCGTACGCATCCTTTCAAAACAAAATAACACTTAACTGGAACCTCTCCTTGTTCTAACAGGATGGTTCCTTTCTTAAATTCTTCAATCGGTACATCTGAAACTATTGTTTCTAATTCACCTTCAGTAAAGTCTGTAAAACGTTTAATATATCGAATTAGAATATCTCTCATTTAATCGAACCTCCATAATCTTCTTACATTTTAATTATGTTATAGCATTTTCATTGGTTGTGAATCTAACAAAATAAAATTTAATTAGTTGGATAGATACTTGAGGATATCCGAGTTTATTCAAAAATATTCAATTGGATTGTGTTATAGAACGATTTAGAGATTAGCCTTTTATATGAGTACATTCTGTCTCGTTTAAGTTGAGCTGTAAAGCAAAATATACAGGCTTTACAAAACAACATTGGAAATCACTTTAATTCGCTGTTGTGTTCTGAACTCATCTCATTGTGATTACATGTTAACTCTGATCCAACTCATGAAAAAGGTGCCAATTCCTCAGAACATTATCATCGTAACGTAATGGGAACAGGCACCTTTTTATATAAACTTGATAAGGATAGTAATAGTGAATTAACTATTCTTCATGAAATTCTGACTTTCTAAGTAATTCAGTACAGTTTGCGAAAATTCAAGGTGAGATTCTTTCGTATATTTCGCAATCGTATAGACTTCAGCCAGGTTTTTTAATCCTAATCGTTCTGTCATTTCCTTAAGCTTAGGGTCATCCATATAACGCTTCCAACCCTTTTCTTCTCTATCTTTATAAATAGCCTTAATATCATCATCTGAATAATCTTGATACTGATCATAATGAACAAGTCCATGCTTTGGTAGTCGATCACGTGGAGCAGGATTTTCTGCTGGATACCCTAATGAATATCCTACAATCGGTACGACGTTTGGTGGTAAATTTAATAGTTTCCCAATTTGATCAGCATTAGCGAGGGTTGAGCCCATATAACAAATTCCTAACCCTTCATTTTCTGCTGCTAAAGCACAGTTTTGTGATACCAACGTTGCATCAATGGCACCGATCATAAAACTCATATAATTATCGAAATGGACAGGTGCATCATTCAACGTCAACCATTTTCTCATTCGATTAAAATCCGCACAAAACGTTAAAAGAATAGGTGCATCCACAACCATCGATTGATCCATATGTGCAGAATATAATTTTTTCTTCAGTTCTTTATCTCTTGTGACAATGATCGAGTAAGGTTGCATATTGCCACTGGAAGATGCACGAATACCTGCATCTAATATTTTTTCTAATAATTCTTGGCTTACTTCCTTATCTTCATATTCTCGTATGGATCTGTGTCCATGAATAACATCATTCAACTCCATGTAATTCACTCCTCTTATAACAACTTAGCCTTTTATACTTTTATCTTTCTATTAAACTTAATTCAATTATAAATGTTTTCACTCAAATAAAACAAATTTTCAATAATATTCTACATATTTCGAGGATAACTAATTAAACAATTGAAATTGATAACTTCTTGACTATTAATACTAATACGAACCATGAGGCAAATATTAAAATGCTAAGTAATTTACTTTATCCTATTTATAATGGTTCACCATTACAATTCAAAGATAATGTTTATATAATTAATACCTTTCCAAATACTAGCCTAACCAAACGTAGGTTGATATCTCTAAAATAGAAGAAGTTCAAAAAGTCCAGTAAAAATGACTGTCGAATAACTGTGTTGGCATGCTTTTCCGCCCCTCATGTACCCTACGAACGTATACTCCGGTGCTCAAATCTTCGTCACCCTTTTTGAACACGCTCTATAAGTATAAAATTTGTTGCTGATGAAAAAAATAATTTTGTAAGTTTGAACAGTAAACAGATGCGTTCGGACAGTGGACAGCACTATTTTGATAATAAATGAGCTGATTTGAACAATAAAGGAGTCATCACGCCATCCTGAATACCATAAGATGATTAATATGATCACAGCAATATAAGATCGTTCCTTCTCTTTATCTTTTTCTAAAGCGAAAAAGATAAAGAGAATAAAAAAGTCTTGTTTAACAACATCATACGGCGGAAATCCTACAATCATGTAAAACATTGTCGAACCTATTTATGTTATTTCACGAGAAGTATGAATGCATCATTATTTTATTTGGCTCATGTAAAGTATTATTTAAAATCCTCCATCGACAATACATATCGCTTTGTACCAAACTCATAGTCCACTATAATAGAGAATAAGAATTGACATAATTATCAAACTATTCATCTATAGCTATGTGTTGTATTATGTACGACTTACTGTTTAAAAATAGGAAGGAGAATGATGAATGGAAAACAACAATTATCCTGACAAAAAAGAACACACAGCTGCAGCTGGGGGACAGTGTCCTGTAACTCATCACAAAGATAGTGCAATTACGACGACAACAGCTCCAAGAGGTACGACGAATAAAGACTGGTGGCCAAACCAATTGAATTTGGGCATTTTGCGCCAGCATGACAAGAAATCCAATCCAATGGGAGAAGACTTTAATTATAAAGAAGAATTTTCTAAGCTCGACTATGATGCCCTGAAGAAAGATCTACATGATCTAATGACAGACAGTCAGGATTGGTGGCCTGCTGATTACGGACATTATGGCCCATTTTTTATTCGTATGTCTTGGCATGCTGCGGGTACATACCGAACGGCTGACGGGCGCGGGGGCGGATCAACTGGATCGCAGCGCTTTGCACCTCTGAACAGCTGGCCAGATAATGTCAATCTTGATAAGGCCCGCCGACTGTTATGGCCGATTAAACAAAAGTATGGAAACAAGATTTCTTGGGCGGATCTACTAGTGTTAACTGGTAACGTCGCACTTGAATCAATGGGCTTAAAAACGTTTGGTTTTGGTGCAGGACGTGAAGACATTTGGCATCCAGAGGAAGATATGTATTGGGGTTCAGAGAAGGAATGGTTAGCTGACAACAGGTATTCCGGCGATCGTGAGCTTGAACAACCACTTGCTGCTGTACAAATGGGTCTCATCTATGTAAATCCAGAAGGTCCGAACGGAGAACCTAATCCACTAGGAAGTGCCCGTGATATTCGCGATACATTCGGACGTATGGGCATGAATGATGAAGAAACGGTAGCACTTATCGCTGGTGGACACACATTCGGTAAGGCACATGGTGCAGGTGACGCATCTCACGTAGGCGACGATCCAGAATCTGCAACACTTGAATCACAAGGGTTAGGCTGGATGAGCACATATAAGAGTGGAAAAGGTCGTGACACAATTTCAAGTGGTGTCGAAGGTGCTTGGACAACGAACCCAACTGAATGGGATAACGGCTACTTCGATTTACTATTCGGGTATGAGTGGGAGTTGACGAAAAGTCCTGCAGGCGCTTCACAATGGGCACCGGTTAATATGAAAGAAGAGCATAAGGCCCCGGACGCTGAAGATCCATCCATCCGTGTAAACACATTTATGACAACGGCGGATATGGCCTTACGTATGGATCCTGATTTTGAAAAAATTTCTCGCAGTTTCTATGAGAATCCGCAAGAGTTTGCGGATTCATTCTCGCGTGCATGGTTTAAATTACTTCACCGCGATATGGGCCCTAAAGAAAGATATTGGGGTCCTGAGGTTCCAGAAGAACAATTAATATGGCAGGATCCGATTCCAGCAGTTGATTACAAACTATCTGAAGGCGAAATTGCTGACCTAAAAGAAAAAATCTTGAACACAGAGTTAACGGTGAGTGAGCTGGTAAAAACAGCTTGGGCTTCAGCTAGCACATATCGTGGCTCTGATATGCGCGGTGGTGCGAACGGAGCACGCATCCGTTTAGCTCCTCAAAAAGACTGGGAAGCAAACGAACCTAAACAGCTAGAAAAAGTCCTTGGTGTGTACGTAGAACTCCAAAGTAATCTCGACAAGAAAGTTAGCCTCGCTGATTTAATCGTACTAGGTGGAAGTGCTGCAATCGAAAAATCGGCAACGGATGCCGGCTTCGAAGTAACAGTTCCATTTTCTCCTGGTCGTGGCGACGCAACAACTGATCAAACTGATATAGAAAACTTTGATGTATTAGAGCCAGTTTCTGATGGGTTCCGTAACTACCAGAAGAAAGAATACTCAATCAGTCCAGAAGAAATGCTCGTTGACAAAGCACAATTACTAGATCTAACTGCACCAGAAATGACAGTCCTGCTCGGCGGTATGCGTGTCCTTGGTGCAAACCATGGTAGCACAAAACAAGGTGTATTCACCGACAGTATCGGTACCCTGACAAACGACTTCTTCGTAAACTTACTTGACATGGGCATTGAGTGGAAACCAGCAGGCTTTAACCAATATGAAGGTCGCGACCGTAAAACAGGTGAAGTCGTGCGTACAGCATCACGCTTTGACCTTGTGTTTGGTTCAAACTCAGTTCTTCGTGCGATTGTTGAAGTATATGCACAAGACGATAATAAAGAAAAATTTGTGCGTGACTTCGTCTCAGCTTGGGTAAAAGTAATGGATGCAGATCGTTTTGACTTGAAATAAACTTGAACAAATAAGTGGCGCCCAATAAGTATACTTTCTTCTATTGGACGCCCTTTTTCATGAATAGATGCACACTCATTAATATACAAACGCTTTCAATATACGAATATATTGAATCAATGTAATTCAAATTTATATGCTATTAGTCAAATTAAACAAATTTTCAATACTATTCTACATATTTCGAGGCTAACTAATCAAACATTTGAAATTGATAGCTTCTTCACTATTAATACTAATACGAATCATGAGGACAATATTAAAATACTAAGTAATCTACTTTATCTTATTTATACTTGATTATTAAAGTATATAGAAATCTTCACCTTGTATTTTATATACATGAAAAAGTTCATAGGATATTCCTATGAACTTCAATAACCTGTATGTCACTTGTCCAAATTCTTAAAATTACTCTGTTCTAAACTCATTTTCATCAGTATGTTTGTGATACTCATGACTATGATTAGCCCCACCTTCATATTCGTCATTTGAATCATCGTGAGTATACGCTAACTTATCCTTTACACCTAATAAATTTGCTAACTTTATAGGTACTTGAGCATTATCATAATAACCATTAAAATACTGAGCTCCTGCACCTACTGCACTTAAAGGAATTCTTACACCTGTGTGGATTTCAGTTGTCCACCCAATATTTCCTCTAAGAGCAACAATTTCACCAATTGCTAAACCAGTTTTTGTATAGTAATAACCAACATCATTGTTAGGGTTATCGTCAGATTCATCATCCATAGCTTTATTTAAAATTTCTAATTCTTTTTCACTTAACTCGCCTAATCCGAAATCGTTACTTATATAATTTAAGAATGCTTCTCTATCCTTATTAAATTCTTCAGCAAATTTCGTTTGAGCTACGTCTTCAATCGAATGATTTCCTACTAATTTATCTAAATGTAATTTGTATTCTTGAGTTGTTTTCCCTTCATTATCATAATCTCCTAATCTTCCCCCTAACGTAAGTCCTCCTGTTTCATGGTCAGCAGTAACTAAGATTAGAGTTTCATTAGGATGCTTTTCATAGAATGCTAGAGCCTCATCAATTGCTTTATCCAGTTCTAGTGTCTCTTCAATTACACCTAAAGCGTCGTTTGCGTGAGCAGCATGATCAATTCTTCCTCCTTCTACCATTAAGAAGAATCCACTGTCTTTTCCTTTGTTATATAAAAACTCAATACCTTTTCCAGTCATTTGATCTAAACTAGGATACTCTTTACCTTCTTTCGCTTTCTCATCCCTATCAATCACATATGGAATGTGCGAATAAGAGAACAGCCCTAAAACTTTTTCATCTTTAGTTATGTCTTTAGATAAGAATTTATTCGTATCCTTCTCACTTAAGAAAACCGTGTAACCTTTATCTTGAAATGATTCAATTAAACCAGAATCTTCTCTTTTTGATTTTAAACCCATATCATTTTCTTTACCAACGAAATGTCTGTATCCTCCTCCTGCAAAGAAATCTACACCAGACTCGAAATAATCCTTTGCAATTTCATTTGCTTTACTTCTTGAATCTTCATGACTTGCAAATGATGCTGGTGTTGCATGCGTCATTCTAGTTGAAGTAATAAGTCCAGTTTGGAACCCTTCTTTTTCTAAAGCTTCAATAATTGTTGGTTTAATTGTTTTGTCATCTTCCATTCCAATAGCACCATTATAAGTTTTGTACCCACTTGATAATGAAGTTGCCGCAGCTCCTGAATCAGTAATTAGAGTGTTTGATGAGTGTGTACTAATATCAGCTGCAACTGGTAAAGTATGCATTGATAATATATTTTTATCTCCTATAACTGCATTTTTATAATACTCTGTTAAACTTCTTTGAGGCATGCCCATACCGTCTCCGATAAATAGAAATACATATTTGGGCTTCGTAATCTCATTTTTAACTGCAATTTTCATTTCTGTACTATTATTTTTTTCAGCCTCAGCTTGAACTGAAGAAAAACCAACTAAACTTGTACTAATTAGAATGCTAGCAACTATTACTTTTAATTTTTTCATTAATATAATCCCTCCTATTTGTCTAAGCCAATTCTACATTCCAAAAATTAACTTAATATTTTCCTCATGTTAATTCTTGTTAATTACTTGTAAAAATAATTTATAGTTGAATGATTTTTATAACGTAAAAGCGTTGTCTTTCAATCGATTCAAAACATAGAAAAAGAAATAATTATTCAACGTTTAACATCGATCCATTCTTCGTTGTGGTAACGGAGGAAGCAACAATCAGTAAACCTATAGAGCTGAATTATGTAGCTATGAACCAAGCAGCAGCTATATAAACTAAAAAATTGTTAAAGAGTTAAAATACAGCAAGTTTGACTTTCTTTAAAAAGTCGAAATATGAAAAGAATTTTTTAATTGTTCATAACCAAAGTCTCAATGTCTGAATAATTCACATGGTGGCTATACAAATGATAAATCAAAGTTTCTTTTTGATTTGGAGAATTATTTAGTAGATGAAAAGCTTGAGATAGATTGGGTTAAAAAAGCATTATATTATTAAATTTGAGGTAGTATATGAGGATAATGAATACGGAATTACAGAGGAGAATTTAGAGTATTTACGTAATAAAGTGTTAGAAATAAAGGTAAAGAGATGGGTAATTCATAAATCACAGAGAACAAAAATATATGGCTAAGTATAAAATTAATAATGATGATTAAAACCTTTTATAAGTTATTTTAAAAGAGGATTAGTTAATTTGATTAACTAACCCTCTCTTTTCTGCTTACATCTACTTTTTTAATAATTTATTTAGAATGGACTTGTCTAGTATATCCTGAACTTTCTGCTATGCGATTACTTGTGATACGGTTCACCGTGGTATATCTAAGTGAGGTTTTTAAGTCAAAATAACAGCTTTCGTGCGCTTGATACGAAAGCTGTGTTTAATATTCATTCACATTTTTCCAATAAATCTTTTATCTCCACAGAGATTGTAGGATATTCACTCTTTCCAAGTAAGCTGTGTTTCTCATTCAAAATAAGAGTTTTTCCTTCAAAACTTATATCATTCATTTCAACAAGACCCAAAATTAATTGTGAACCTTCTGGTTTTTTTTCTATTATAAAGTCTAACATCTTATCCAAGTTTGCTTTTTCTTGGTCTTGTTGGTTGGGGGAGTCAATAACTATTGGACAGAACACTGAAGTTGAGAACTCCTTCATTACTTCAAGAATACTAAAATAATATGCTAATAATGCTCTAGGTTTACCACTTCCAGTCTCCGCTATTTTGGAAGTGATTGTTTTGTAAGATTTTTCGCTCATTGTTAATACATCTAGCTTCATTAAATTACTTTGCATTAAGTTAAAGTATTTTGTTCTAATTTCTTTTTGTCGTTTCTTATCCTCGAATTCTTTTAATTCTTCTTTTAAATCCTCGATTTGTTGCTCATTATTATATATTTCATTATTTAATGAACTTATTTCTTCCTCCATAAGTAAGTTCATTTCTCTTTTACCTTCATTTAAAATTATGTCTTTTAGCTTTACCGCTCCTTGTTTTTTTGAGAGAATACCCTTTATTTTTTCTTGCTCATGATTATTCTTATCATAACTTTTGTATTCAGATTGAATGCTTTCTACAATTTTTTTTAAGTCTGAATTCAGACTTAATAACAATTCTTTACAAGTATCTTCATCTTTTGCAATTGCAAAACGCTCTGCAAATGAGTTCTCATAAATATTACCGCACGTCGGACACTCTACAGAATCAGTTTGTTCCATTGCAAATTCAAAATCATCCTTTAATTCAGCTATAGTGCTGTTTACTATTTTGATTTGCTGTTCTATGTGTATCTTATGATTTTCTAACTCTAAGATTTTCTGTTTTAACTTAGAACCTTTTTTGTTTAATACATCATAAAGCGATAATAACTCATCAATCTCTTTTTTAAATTGAACTGTGTCAATAGCTACAACTTCCTCTTTTATTTGGTTACTAATTTTTGATATAAAGTTGCTTGAGATTTTCCTTTCATTCTCCAATGCAGATATTTCTTTTTTATAGTTTCTTATTGCTGCGTTTATTTCATAATATTCATTCGGTCTAATGCCAGTATGATAATTTACTACATCATTTCTCCAATTACTAAATTGAGAAAGTCTATCAAAGGACTCCCAATTCTTATTCCAGCTTATATCCTGGTCAATGTAAAAAGGTAGAAGAAAATAAGCTGGAGGAGGGATAAGCGATTCTCCCTTACTATTGTTAAGAACCATTTTATAGTTAAACAATTGGGCAATGAAAGGCCCAATGCCATTAGTGATACCATTAAAAGTATCTATAACATTCATTTCGTCATCAAAAACAGCGAAAAACCTTTCTTTTCTAAGAATAGAATAAGTTTTTCCATCAAGAGAAAACTTAACTAAAGAAATAACATTTGCATTCTTCCATTTAGGATGTAAGTCCTTTGGGTCAGCACCAAATGTCCAATAAATACTTTTTATTAATGACGATTTTCCAGTATGGTTATCTCCCTTTATCACTGTTATGTTTGGATGAAATGTTACCTTCTTTGCCTTTTCCTCTAGAAACGACACTAGTTTTATTTCCTTTATTATCATTCTTTTCATAGTTATCTAACCTCAAATTCCGAATTAGTCTTCTGAAATTTCCGCTCATTTACTAAACTCCATTAAAATTATGACCTTGATATAATATTCGCTATAAAATGAATTGGATTCCTTAGATATATATTCGTTATATACCGGCTTTAATAAATCATTTTGTAAATTTATAATCTGTTTTTCTTTATATGTTTCTATCATTTTTGAGATAATAGTGATTGTATTTCTCAATTTTAAATTAGCATAATTCATCTTATCTACTCTATAATCATCCCATGCCTGCTTTATTTTAAGCCGGTCTGAAAAAGGCATGTTTTCTTGCAAAAGGGAGTCATTAATAAATTTCCAGCGCTCCTGTTCTTCGTCATCTGTTGAGAACATTTGAATATGTTCTTTAAATTGTTCTCGGCTAATTCCTTTATGCTTCGCTAATTCTTCGAAAGAAGAGATGTCACTTTCATAGTTGTTTTTTACTTTCACTTCACTAAATATTGCATCGTAAATAACGCTAACCTTATATTTTGAATCAGGATTTTGTTTTTCAATAAACTCTGATAATTTACCCTTTAAATAAGTTTCTCGATTATCTACTAATAATTCGGATACCTCAAAAAACGTTAATTCAACAAAATCTGGGTTATCTTTCAATTGATGCTCATCTATCACCTTGCGGATAATTTCTGCGATGGTTACTTCTTCTAGCTCTGAAAGACAAATTTTTTTCTTTGTAATGCTCTTTTCTCCACTTAATAATTTTAAATTATAAGTGTAATTCGAAATGAAATTAAGTGATAAAGTATGCTCTGGAAATTGCATCTTGCATTCATACATTTTCCCTAAAATTGACAAAGAAGGTCCTTCCGCTCCTGGTTTTCTTTTTGTTAAAGAATTCAAAGTCCAATTCTTTGAACTTGTTTTTATTTGAAAAAAGGAAACGTTTTCAGGGTCTGAAGCTGAATCATAAACAACTACATCATCGTAATAGTCCATAACTAGTAAGAAGTCTTCTTCAACTTCATACATTTCCATCATCTTTAAAATAGCCCAATCTTTTTGATAATCAAATCTATTTGAAGAACGGGGACCACTAATGTCTCTCGGCTTAACAAATGAGTCTTTTAGTTTATCCATGTAATCAATCCTATTCATTCTCAATCTGAGAGTTTATTAATATATGAATAAATAACTTTCCTCAATTGTATCGATAAAATAGGTCCCTAACAACATTTATTACCAATTAACACCTTTTAACGTAGTAGTAGAGTTGTATGTCGAATTCTAAATTGATTCCTATTCTTTCAACTGTTACATCTTTCACACTGATTTCTTCTAGATATTCCACATCCCACTGATGTTTCAGAATATCATTTCTTTCTTTTAATTCTTCTAAAATAATTATGGTTTGAGATTCAGAGAGCTGAAAGTTCTCAAATCTTTCACCATTACCTAAGTAGTCATAAAGCATTGTAAACTCGCACTTTAGATAGTTTACAAAATCCCTGGGAAACGCACCTTCAATTTTATATAAATCATTGAACATTCGAACTCTTATCATTATCTATAACACCTATACGATTTTTGTTTAATTTCTTCAGCTAAACAAGTTATGATGCCTACCACTGTTCCTATTAAAAAGTATTGCATTGCTATTCCTCCTTTATTTTTCAAAATTAGTGTTCTTCTTCACATAAACGTAAATAGATACGCCAAACGCCACGCCTGCTTTGAATAGGTCAATTGGTGTCATACTCTCACCTCCTTTACCGGGAAATCAAACACGAAAAAAGAGACGAAAACTCTTATAGAGCAACCCTCTCTGACTTGTAAACGTATTGATTGTTCCTTTCAGCTGCCAGTACTTCATACGAAGGTAATATGAATAATATATATTTAAAATATTATTCATTACAGTTTGCAGTTGGTAATTCATATAGCAACAAGGAAGAAATATGGTAATATTTATGTAGATATAGAACTTAAGAACTAAGGGGGAGTACAATTGAATTTTTTCTCTTTACATCCAAACGTTTATGCAACTGGAAGACCAAAAGGATTAATAGGAATGCTTGAAAATGTATGGGTCTCTAATCACACTCCTGGAGAGGGTACCCTTTATTTAATATCGGGATTTTCCAACTATAACGGTGGGGTTAGATTCTATGAAACCTTTACAGAGCACATAAACCAAGGAGGAAGAGTTATTGCTATTTTGGGTGGAAGTACCTCCCAAAGACTTTCTAGTAGGCAAGTTGTTGAAGAGTTACTAAATAGAGGTGTAGAGGTACATATTATTAATAGAAAACGAATATTACATGCAAAATTATATGGAGCTAGTAATAATTCAGGAGAATCTTTAGTAGTTTCATCTGGTAATTTTACTGGCCCTGGTATGTCCCAAAACATTGAAGCTTCTCTTCTTTTAGACAATAATACTACTCAATCAATGGGATTTTCGTGGAATGACATGATAAGTGAAATGCTGAATCAGAACTGGCATATTCATAATATGACTAACGCTACTGACGCATCTCCTGGCTGGAATCTACTTTATGATGAGCGTACAACAAACTTGACATTAGATGAAACCGAGAGAGTTACGTTAATTGTTACTTTAGGTCACGCTGATACAGCTAGAATACAAGCTGCGCCAGGCACTACTGCTGGTCAAGGAACACAGTATTTCTGGCTAAGTAAAGATAGTTATGACTTCTTCCCACCTTTGACTATTAGAAATCGACGTGGAACAAAAGCAACTTACTCTAGTTTAATAAATATGAATTATATTGACATCAATTATACAGATACTCAATGTAGAGTTACCTTTGAGGCTGAAAATAACTTTGATTTTAGACTTGGAACAGGGAAATTACGGTACACTGGAGTAGCAGAAAGTAACGATATTGCGGCAATAACACGTGTTGGTGACTCTGATTATGAACTAAGGATAATTAAACAAGGTACCCCTAAGTATTCTCAACTTGACCCTTATGCAGTCAGTTTTATTGGTAACAGAGGGAAAAGATTTGGCTATATTTCTAATGAAGAATTTGGAAGGATTATTGGGGTTACCTTTTAAGCAAAATTATAGCTGGTATTGTTCAAAAACAATACCAGCTATTGGTTAAGGCTTCCTTAGAATAATCAAAGTTTCATTATTTACAGCATTTTTATGATGAATACCATACCTTTTATAAGTTTGAAGTTCTACACTCTCATCATGAATCCACCCTACAGAAACTGCAATTTCCACAAGGAGTTTTGGAGTATTAATATCAAACCTCTTTCCCCCTAAGGTAGTATGATTATGTCCAACTATCAGTGCATACGGTGCATTTTTTTTAAAGTAAGGTAATAGGTTTTTAAACATTAACATCATATCAGCAAGATACCTATATAAAAGTAACGGAACTGCTTGTCGGCGAAAGCCGTCTGACTCACTTAATGCGTTTTGTAACGTATTGCAATACATAAATAACGATTCAGGTATCTGTGAAGCATTATTTAACATCTTTCCTTGCCACTCTTTTTTTACAGCATTTTTAAACTCTCTGCTCCCTATAAGATTACCTTCTAAAGGCATAATTTCATTAGGAGGGATTAGCCCTAACCAAACTAGGCTAAGACGCTGTGTATCGATATATGGTAAAGCCGTCGCATAAGGTGGACTTGTGATTCCTGCATCAAAATAATTTAAATCTAATACCCCTTCTTGTGCTTCTAATTTTCTTGAATCAAAATTTATCGCTTTGTTTTTCTTTATTTTTAACCCTGTAGTTTCTTGGGAAGCTCTTATGTTATTAACAAACTTATTTATGGATAACTCATATGCGTCAATAAGTAATTCTTCTGGAAAAGGTGATTTACGTCTTCGAATCCTTAAATCAGCAGGTTCTTGTAAAGAATATTCACGTATAAGATTACTTAGTAGAACTAGAAATATATTTTTTAGTGGACCAGCATTATGATTTATACTTTCCCTTAAAAATTCAATTTCAAAAAAAGTTTCTTCGGGAAACCATTTAAGTAAATATTCTTCACGTTCAGTTAAATTTGCTGGTAACTCAAATACTTTATTGGACTGATGAAATTCTCTAATAATTTTATTCCCTGCTTCAGCAATTTTCTCAGCAGGATTTGATATAGCTATTTGTTTCGCATTTGCAATGAATACAGCCAAAGGATTAATGTCTAGACCGATAGCATTTATGTTTTGAAGTGAACATTCAAGTAGAGTTGTTCCACTTCCAGAAAACGGGTCAATTACATTACTATTTTCATCCACGTTAAAAATATTCAGAAGAGACTTGACCACCTGGGGATTAAATTTACCTTTATATTCATGAATACCATGTGCTGAATACCTTGTAGCTTGTCTGTTATTTGTAGAATTACCTGCAGTTTGTTCAACTCTCACTTGAGAAGGTATTATCGTTTCATTTTCTGACTCCACCATGGAAAAATAAGTGAGTTTTTTTAACTTTTCATTTGCAGAAGCGGTTTCGCCTAGTTCAATGTTTATTACATCATTCTCTGAATAAATTTCTTGAGGATTTAATAATGCCTCAACTTCTTTTAAAGCTAGCTCTTTTTCATACGGAAAGTATTTGTAATTATTCCAGAATAAGCGATAATGCATCTAAATACCTCCTTTCGAGATTTAAATTTTTTGTAATATTAATAAAGTTTCTTTTTTAATCTTTGCATGAGATAAATTAAAAGACTTTCTATGCTTAGCAATATTCCTATCAATAATCGCTACAACAGATAAATTATGTTTCAAAGCTAAATCCTCAATTATTTTAGAATTATCATAATGTTGCCCATGAATAATAGAACGTCCAACCACAAAACAAATGTACCCAGAAGAAACAACCACTTTTGTTAGTAATTCCATTACATTATCCATCTGTAATTTAAAATCATCTATAGTTTGATGGTTTTTCTTAAAATAATGGGCTCTTGCACCTATTTCACTAGTTTTAACTTCATTTGGGTTATATCCCAGCCACCACATACGATATTTGTGATATAACCAATATTCGTAGGCATTTGGATAAGGAGGGGAAGTAATAACCATGCCAATAGGTTTTTTTATGTCTGAAGGGGTTACTTCTAGGATACTTTTATTAATTATCTGAGTGCTTAACTTATTTTCAAATAAATTCTCTCCAAGATATTGACTTAATTTTTGACATGCTACTAAAAAATAACTAAAAACATTTTCTTTTGTTACATTCTTTTCTATTGCTGCATATCTTGTATCACTTTCTTGATTTGAGACTCGAACAATAATACTTGATAGTGCTAGTCTCAAACCATTTCTAGTAGTTTCATGCTCTACTTTGTCAATTTCAGAAACTAAAACAGCTATTGCATGCTGGATATCCTCTTTAAACCAATGATTAACATTTGGAATCTCTTTGTTAATTTCATTATTATTTTTCTTTGCTCTGCTAATACATTCTTCAGCGATATTTACAAAGTCAGACTGTAAAGTATTAGTTTTGACTTTACTTATCAAACAAGCTATAGGATTTAAATCCACCCCAACTGTTGGGTATCCCTTACTTTGAGCTTCTACAAGAGTAGTTCCACTACCGCAAAAAGGGTCAAGAACCGCTGTCCCCTCAGGCAAAGGAAGAGTGTCCAATAACGTTCTCGGAATTTCAGGAATGAATTTTGCTGGATAAGGATGAATCGAATGAATTCCTTTGGTTGCACTTGAACGAGTAAAGTCCCAATCTATTTCATGAAGCTTTTCTTTTATATCATTTGCTATATTCATATTTGCACCTTTCATATATTCCTAACGAATATAATCATAAATTTTAGTGAATAACTTATTAACTATAACATAAATTTTATCTTTCAAAGGGAGTGAAAATATATTAAAATATTTAATATTTTACCTTTTACTAAAGCTTTGATTCAATACGTTTTAATATATCCAAAATCTCACTAAGAAGGTCCTCAATCTTGTTTGGATTAGATTCAGCAATTTCAGTTCCCAATGAAAGATTTTCAATAATCTGGTTTGGAATTTTATCTAAACACACTTTAAATGCGATTTCCCAAGTTGTATGATTTGTTAACTTATATTGTTTAATATCATTAAAAGTTTGTATGTGCTCTTCCGAGAACTGCTGCCTATTGCCAATTAATCCTTTCTCTCGTAAGTGTTTTTTAAAAGCTCTTACGTTTCCAATTTTATCTTTAACTTTCTCCACGAATTCTTCATCACTATACTTATAAATAGTTATCCCTCCAATCCAAGTACTTTTAAAGTTATATTGACTTTTATTGATGTTATTATAAGTTTAATGTACCATCCGCATATAGTCAATAATAAAACGAACATTTGTTCTGTCTAATTTTTAAAATATAAAAAGAGCAATCTTAAAAGACCACTCTTTCATAAAAAACTCATTTACTTATGATAAGGTTCCCCCCGATTAATCCGAAACGCACGATACACCTGCTCTAACAATATCAACTTCATCATTTGATGAGGGAATGTCATTTTCGAGAATGACAGGGACATATCTGCTCGTTTCATAACATCATCACTTAATCCGAGTGAACCACCGATGACGAATGCGATTTTGCTTTTGCCGTATGTTGCGAGTTGGTCGAGCTGTTTGGCTAGTTGTTCGGAGGTAAGCATTTTTCCTTCGATTACCAGTGCGATGACATATGTATCTGAGGATATTTTGCTTAAGAGGCGTTCTCCTTCTTTTTCTTTTACTTGTTGCATTTCACTCTCACTTAGTTGTTCGGGTGCTTTTTCATCCGGCACTTCGATTACTTCCACCTTTGCGTACGGTTGAAGTCGTTTTAAAAATTCATTTATACCATTTTTTAAATACTTTTCCTTTAATTTACCCACAGTTAACAACGTAATATTCACTGTTATCCCCCAATCACGAACATGTTTTCCACAGATGTTATCCACATATCCACATAAAAATCTATTATTCAGACAGTTTTGAAGCTTCTACTTGGTATAATGCTTGATTTTCACAGTATTTACATTTTTCATTTCCCAGTATATCTTCACTTATTTCTTCCAGTAGTGGCGCAGTTTGTTCAAGGTCGACAACATCATCTAATGCTAAGTCCACATGCTGCTTGCAACAATAAATCATTAATATTTCCCCCTTATACACACATGTGGATAACTTGTTAACATCTTGCTTTCTAAAAGTTTTCCACATTCTCTAATCCATATTCTAATTCTTATTCCTTTGTAAACGCAAGAAAAGAAACAGGGGATTATTCACCCTGCTTCTTTCTTTATTTAATATTTGGGTTCTTCTGCTAAACGAATTTGTCCTTCTTTCTTCTCTCCACTACGATAGTACGTAATCGTCATTGTATCACCAATGTTTTTCTTCGAATAGAGGTATTTCCTTAACTCAAGTAAGTCATTAATATCTTGACCATCTAGCTGTGTAATAACATCAAATTCTTTCAGTCCAGCTTGAATTGCTGGTGAGCCAGGTACAACCTCAACAATGAATACTCCTTTGGTAATTTCTTGTGGTAACTTCAATGTCTCCTGCCAATGATAGCTTGGAATTTCGGACAATGAACGCATGCTAATACCAATGAATGGACGTTTTACTTCACCATGTTGTTCAAGGTCTGCAATAATTGGTTTCACCACTGATGTAACCGGGATTGAGAAGCCAATGCCCTCTACTTCTTGCTGAGCAATTTTCATTGAATTAATACCGATAACTTGTCCATCTAAGTTAACGAGTGCACCACCACTATTACCAGGGTTAATCGCTGCATCTGTTTGAATAACCTCTGCCTGCCAATCGATTTGGCCATTTTCATCTAAATCAATATCAAGGGAACGTTCCTTACCACTAATAATTCCACGTGTTACAGAACCAGCAAATTGCAAACCAAGAGGGTTTCCAATTGCCACGACAGGTTCACCAATTTTTATATTTTCTGATGAACCAAACTCAGCGACTGTATTGACAAGAGAACCATCTATACGTAATACGGCCAAGTCTGTATACACATCACTACCTACCAATTCAGCTGGTATACGACTGCCATCGCTCAAGCTCACTTCTAGCTTCGTGGCCCCTTTAACAACGTGATCATTTGTTACAACAAAAGCACTGTCTCCTTCTTTCTTGTAAATAACCCCTGAACCTGTCCCAGCCTCAGTTGCACCTTGCTGCTCCCAGAATCCTACTTCTTGAATATTAACGACACCAACAACAGAAGGAAGTGCTTTATCTACTGCATCTGTGATAGCCGTTTCAACATTAACATTAAGTGTAGTCGTTTCGCCAACCTTTTGTTCTTGATCGACAACTGTTCCTTCACCCGTATTGTTAGGAATTAACCCCCAATTACTTAGAGCAGGAGATGCAAATAATACAATTAATGCACCGAGAACTGCACCGAGGATTGCTGGTAAAAAGACACCTCCTCGATTTCCCTTTTGTTTTCGATTTGAGTCTTCATAATCTTCGTCGTAGTAACCCATCGCTTCCACCAACCTTTTCAAAAGATGAATAGATGTTTAAAAACATACAAATTCGATTATAACTATACTCTTCTTCAAAACATTCCTCTAAAAGGGGAGAAATAAACCTAATATTTCGAGTTAATTTATCTCAATTTGTCATTATACATGAATGATTTCAGTTGGAACCGTTGGATCTGTATCACATACTGTAAATTGTTCCCCTGGTGCAAATCCACGTGATTCCAATACTTGAGTTACAGACATACGTGCTAAATCTTTCATATTATTATCTTTACTTAAATGTGCTAAATAAATACGCTTCGTTTTATCTCCGATAATATCTGTCATTGCCAATGCTGCATCTTCATTTGAAACATGTCCAACATCGCTAAGAATACGGCGTTTCACATTCCAAGGATAACGTCCCATACGTAACATGCCCACATCATGATTCGCCTCAAATATTAACACATTAGAATCCTGAACTGTTTTTTTAATCCGCTCACTCACATAACCAAGATCGGTACATAGAGAAACTTTCTTGCCTTCATGATGAAAAACGTAGAACATTGGTTCAGCAGCATCGTGTGAAACACCGAATGATTCAACATCGATATCACCGAATGTCCTTACCGTTTCCATATCAAACACAAATTTCTGATCAGTTGTGATAGCTCCAATTTGACCTTCCATTGCATGCCATGTTTTCTCGTTTGCATAGATTGGCAAATCGTAACGTCTTGCCATAATGCCTAACCCTTTAATATGATCACTATGTTCATGTGTAACAAGAATTCCATCTAGATTATTCGGATCGATGTGCACTTCAGCAAGTAATCGTTCCATTTGCTTTCCACTTAATCCTGCATCTACAAGTAACTTCTGATTATCCGTACCTATGTAGAATACATTCCCACTACTTCCACTCGCCAATACACTAAAATGCAAACTCATTACTTTCTACGCCACCTTCTACACTCTCCATAATTTGTCCTTCTACTGCATTAACGAAATAATTCGTTTCATTATCAATCTGAATATGCCATGTAGGTGCAAAAAACTGAACATCTCCTGAAATCGGAACAACTTTAAAATATCCTAATTTCATATCCGTAATTTCGTTTCCAAAAGTTAAATGATTTTTACGATAGAGGCTTTCAATTGCTCGCATTCCGTGAAAAATATTCGTGTAATTCCCTTCATCACTTACTTCTTGTATATTCTCTAAATACGTTTGTTCATACCCAATTACTTGATTATTGCCATCAAGTTGAATCGACAATAGACCACTTTCGTTATAGTATATCGGCTGATCCTCATACGTTTGAAATAGTAGCAATTTATTCGTTTCTCCACTCCAGCTCCAATAGGTATACTGATCGCCTTCATATACGTGATCTTTCAAGAACTCATGTAAATTGTTCTTAAAATGATCCTCTGATAACGGGAATGGATTATCTAAGATCGAGACAATAGGTCCATCTTGAATAATCGTTATCGTTTGATCATCAAACTCACGTAATTCATCTTTTACAAACGATTTTTGTTCAGCACTAATGAATGGAGAATCAACATCTTCCTCTAAAAACTCAGGATACTTGATATTCTCTGCCTTCAACTGTTCTTCAATCTTAGTTTCTCGAATCCAAGACAGCTGTCCAGTCGTATTACGTTTATCAATGAATTGAAATACTAAGAAGAGATCAAGGATGAGAAACGTTAAAATAAAAATTGTCTTGATTTTGTTCCAATCCAATTACACTTCCCCCTTGCTCACTAGAGTCCTCTTCAATTTGTACCTTCCTCCATAATCCATTGTATTGAATAAACCATACTGGATTAAACTGAATAACTGCCGTTTGATTACCAACTGGATCGAATTCATAACCAATTGTAATATTCTCAAGCTTAGTCTCATCAAAATTTGGAATTTCTGAAGAAATTGCTCGTAATACATCATATCCTGATGGAACATCTACTTGAACTCGTCCATTTTCTAGCTTAAATCTCAAGTTAATAAGTGAACGTGTATACTCATATACCATACCATTCCGTACTTTTTGTTCAATTAATACGTGATCAGTGATATTCTTCAAGTCAAAAACAGGAAGTTCTCCAACAATCATACGATAATTAATCGTCTGCGTAGGGTGATCATAATTATCAATTCGATAATTGTCCGTCCAACCCGAGTGATCGTTCATAAATTCAATACCACTATAAATAACATCAGATGAAGTCATTTCACTCGTTTGTTTATTAACAGGATTAATGTATCGCATCATCATTTCATTTTGAAACACTTCTAACGCACTTGAACTGTTCGTAAACGTACGTTCACCTGTATCAGAAGTAAACTGCTTGACTGATGAAGGGTTGTTGAATAATGCATTCTTGAATTCAATAGGTGAAATCAATTGTGCTGAATACGTAAGTTTGGGTACTGATAGGTGACTAACTGGCAAATACGTATATTTATTTTCATCTATTTTATGACCAAAATACTTAGGGTACTCACTTACATTGGCTCGATAGTTAGCTAAATAGTCTATTCCATTTGTCGCAAATGTGGTCTTCAAGACACTCTCTTGTGCACTCGATATCAAATAGATCGCTACCTTATCCTGCGTTTGATTTGGCCACTTTAATAACATACGATCGACCTGTTCAATCACTATTTCATCATCTATTTCAAAGGCTTCAGCAAACAATTGCCCAGGGATATCTGCTAAAAAGACAAATTCTACACTATTATCTTGTCTTATAAAGGATGAGATTCCTACACTTGAAATAGAATCAGAAACATCTTCAACACTCTTAAGTTTCCATTCGCTCACACTTTCAGCAAATGCTTGGAAAACTTCTGGATCACGCAAACCATAATGTTCCTTATTTTCATGAAAAATTACTAATTCAGGCTGAAGTATATCGACTAAACTACGCTTATCACCAATAATAACTTCTTGAAGATATGCTCGATCGTCTAATGTTTCATATTGTGGCTGATATGTCCAAAGCCCCCAAGTTAACATAAAACTCAATAACACTAGCAACGTCAATACGAGTGATTTGGCCTGCTCTAAACTCATTGTTCTTCAACCTCACTATATATTCCTAATGGTAAAGTGAAGAAGATCGCAGTCCCTTCTCCTTCTACACTTTCTGCCCAAACCTTCCCACCGTGTAATTCAATAATTTCTTTGGCGATCGCAAGGCCTAGACCTGTTCCTCCCATTTTTCGTGAACGTGCCTTATCAACACGGTAGAATCGTTCGAACACTTTGGTAAGGTTTTCTTTCGGAATACCCATGCCCTCATCTCGAACACAAACCTTCAACATTTTCTCGTCTGCTTCCAAAGTGAAACAAACAGTACCTCCTTTTGGAGAATACTTCAAAGCATTTGAAATAATATTATCTAACACTTGCGTTAGCTTGTCCTGATCAATCGTTACTTGTACTGAAGTGGCTTTGAATTCTTTCTTGAACTTCACATTTTGTGCTTTCGTCATTTCAAATCTTTCTATTACTTGCTCAAATAAGGACGCAAAATCTACCTTTTTGAAATCCATATGATAATCTTTACTGTCTAGTTTTGATAGCTGTAATAGCGCATTTACAAGTCTAATCATTCGTTCTGTTTCATTTTGTGTTACATCTAGAAATCTCGGTGCGATATTCTCATTCTTCCAAGCCCCATCAGTCAGTGCTTCCAAATAACTACGCATTGTTGTAAGTGGCGTCCTTAATTCGTGTGAAACATTAGCAACAAATTCTCTTCGCTCTTGCTCGATTTTCTCTTGTTCTGTTACATCTTGTAAAACAGTTATATATCCATTTAACTCATTATCTTTCAAAATAGGTGAAAAATTGGCTCGTAATATATATGGTTTATTGCGTTTACTCAAATCTATCAAAATCGATTGATTCTCTTCATCTAACTCCGTGATTACAACCTCATCATCGAGTCCTAACACTTCACTAACAGTCTTTCCAAAAATTGTTTCACGTGAAACACCAATCATATCTACTGCTGGATCGTTAACTAGTATAATGACTCCGTCTCGATCAGTAGCTAATAATCCATCACTCATATGTTCAAGAACAGATGTGAGCTTCCTACGCTCATCTTCCGTTGTTGCCTGTGCATCCTGAAGCTTAAGCGTTAATTCATTAAACGTAATCGCTAGCTGACCAATTTCATCATCACTATATACTCGTACATTCCGAGAAAAATCACCCTCAGACATTACTAAAGCTTGTTTTTGCATATCAGAAATAGGTCTCGTTATTGCTCTAGCTAATAACACTCCAAGTACTACGGTGATTAATAGCGCAAGGAACGTACCAGCAGAGAAGATACCATTAATATCACGCATCTGTTCATACACTTGTTCCATCGATGCTTCTACGTAGATAACGCCTTCGGTTTCCGAAGACGTTTTAATCGGTACAATTAGTACCCACATCCGATGCCCGTTAATTGGGTCCACGAGTACTTGTTTAGACTCTGTCCCAGATAATAACGTTTGTTTAACACGAATTTCCGTCGTTCGTTTACCAATAATCCCTTGATTACTCACATTAGACGTACTCATGACCTTACCTTTATCATCAATCACTTGTATCTCAGAAATATCGTCAGAAGAATAATCTCGCAATAGTTGATGAATTCCTTCTTCTATCGTAGGAAGTTCGTCTTCATTTACCTTACTAAATTCTTTCTCAACACTATATGCTAATAATTGCACACGGCTATTTACTGAGTTGGTAAAATTGGTGACCAGATGTTCTTCAAGCTTTTGTACAAAATAAACACCAATAATCTGCATTGCAAGCAGAATTAATAGTACGTAGATAAGAATGAACTTCAAGTGAACGGATTTAAACAAACCAACTTTCTTCATTCACTATTTCTCCGATTCCTTTTTCATATAATATCCAACACCTCGTCTTGTTACAATCCATATTGGATGACTCGGCCGATCTTCAATTTTTTCACGCAGACGACGAACTGTTACATCTACAGTACGAACATCCCCAAAATAATCATAACCCCATACCGTTTGCAATAAATGTTCACGTGTCATCACTTGGCCGATATGCTGCGCAAGATAATGCAATAACTCAAATTCACGGTGTGTTAATTCGATTGTTTCACCACGTTTAGTTACGATATATGCATCAGGATGAATGGTTAATGCACCAACTACAATTTCACCGTTTCCACCAACAGTTTTATCAGAATCTTGCTGTCTTCGTCGTAAATTTGCCTTTACTCGAGCTATTAATTCACGTGTGCTAAACGGTTTAGTTACATAATCATCTGCACCAAGTTCAAGACCTAACACTTTATCAATTTCCGAATCTTTTGCTGTTAACATAATAATCGGCATATCATACTTTTTTCGAATCTCTTTACATACTTCCATACCATCACGCTGTGGAAGCATAATATCTAATAATATAAGATCAGGATTTACCTCATATACTTTTTCAATAGCTTCGTCACCATCATAAGCACAGGTAACTTCAAATCCTTCCTTTTCGAGATTAAATTGTAATATATCAGCAATTGGTTGCTCGTCATCTACAACTAATATATGCTTTGCCACGGTCGAATCACCCCTCCAATTTGAATCTTATCTATAAATTAAATAAATTTTTATAACGAATTACAGTAAAAATTACTCTCTTATTACTTTAACATGAATAGATAGTAAAGACATAGCAAGCCGTATATTACAAGATTTTGGCCTTTAGATAACCAATAAAAAACCTAATGCTATGTCATTTTATTTCTTTGGAATTTATTTGATCTACCTTCAATAAAATAGTATTTGATAACATCTGAAGAAATATAACGAAATACCTCCAACTACTCGATGGAAGTTGGAGGTATTTCGTTATATTAATAATATGTTTGCGGGTCAATATTCTTTCCGTTTTTGATCACTTCGAAGTGTAAATGTACCCCTGTTGAATTACCGGTTGAACCCATAATACCAATGACAGTGCCTTTAGGAACTGTTTGTCCTACACTAACCTTAATTTCAGACATATGAGCATACAATGTTTTTGTACCATTATTATGATTAATTATTACCTTATTTCCATATGTTCCATCGTATGCAGCGAACTCTACCGTTCCATTATCTGCAGCTTTTATACCTCGATTACTAACGCCTGCAATATCTAGACCTTTGTGTATACGTCCCCAACGATAACCCATTACACTCGTAATTGAACCGCCATATGTTGGCCATATAAAGCTCCCTGTACCACGTGAAGGAATAACTTTCGTTCCTTTATAAACAACCTTCGCAACAGGCTCTTGAGTAACGTCCTCTTCTAGTATTTCCTTATCAATAACTTGACCATTTTCTTTTACAAGAAGGTACTCAATACTCTTTTTCCCTTTTTGTCCTTCTTGTTTGACTTTTGTATCACCTTTATACATGTCATCTGTTTCAATAACTTCAATTTCATAATCTACTTTAATTTCTTTTCTTGCCTTCTTCTCCATAATTACATCTGTTACAGGCTCATAAGCTTGTACATTTACTGTATCACCAATTTGAAGAACCGTATCTTCAGCTAGATCGTTATTAAGACTTAATAACTGATCAAGCTTTAGATCGTATTGATTAGCGATACTTCCAAGTACATCGCCTTCTTCAATTTCATGTTTTTTAGGAGTAAGCGTACCCTTATTTAACAGACTTACAGCTTCTTTTACAGATAATATGTCATCAGGTTTAGCTTTTTTTGATTCAAATGAAACTTTTTCAGATAGTCTTACGTCTAATATAATAGACTCACCATTTTTCAAAGGATCATCTTTCTTTTCTTTGTTCTCGTCAACTTCAGCCAATAAGTCTTCGGGAACATATTGCAACTTCAAGCTCTCGATTGCTTTTTCTGCATCTTTTTTCGTTTTAACATAGGCAACTGCTTTTCCATCAACAACAATTGCTGTTGCATCAGCAGCTACACTTAGCTTACTACTTAACTGCTCAATTGCTTTATTATTATTATACTGAGGGTTGAACACCTTCTCAGGTATAAATTCTAGCGCATCATCAGCTGATAATTCGTAAGAATCATATGTTTTCTTAGCTTCTGCTATTTTTTGCTCAATAATTTCTTCAACAACATCTTTATCATTAACAGTTCCTATCATTTCACCGTCAATATAGATATGATAAACGGTTTCAAAATCACTCATTTTATTGTCTGCATAAACCGAACCAATTGTAATAGCCAATGAGCAGCAGGCTATCATTGTTGCGCGTCGGAATAAGGTTCTTTTTTGTTCGGGTCCATGAATATGAGAAGCCAACTTCGAGCCTTTTGGCAATTTCCCCTTCATTTTCTTATATAGGTAAAACACAAGATTTCCTCCCTACATTTAACTCCAAAAAACAAACATCTATTAACTCATTCATTATTAGTTATTTATTTTGTGCATACTTTATTAATGTAACACATCATATTTTAACTTCTCTACAAAAAACGCAAAAAAACGTAATATCTACGATTATTTTGACACCTAGTTATTCGAAGTCAATAAAAAAAACATGTCAGTCTTAGCACATGTTTTTTTAAAAGATGGCTCGGGACGGAATCGAACCGCCGACACGAGGATTTTCAGTCCTCTGCTCTACCGACTGAGCTACCGAGCCATGATTCTAATGAAAATGGCGGTCCGGACGGGACTCGAACCCGCGACCTCCTGCGTGACAGGCAGGCATTCTAACCAACTGAACTACCAAATCATATTTTAAAATTTGGTTGCGGGGGCAGGATTTGAACCTACGACCTTCGGGTTATGAGCCCGACGAGCTACCAGACTGCTCCACCCCGCGCTAATAATAAAAATGACCCGTACGGGATTCGAACCCGTGTTACCGCCGTGAAAGGGCGGTGTCTTAACCGCTTGACCAACGGGCCATAAATTAAATGGCGGAGAAGGAGGGATTTGAACCCTCGCGCCGCTTACACGACCTACACCCTTAGCAGGGGCGCCTCTTCAGCCACTTGAGTACTTCTCCGTTTGGCTCCACAGGTAGGATTCGAACCTACGACCGATCGGTTAACAGCCGATAGCTCTACCACTGAGCTACTGTGGAATATTTTTATTAACAACATCATTTATTCTATAACAAATGATTCATTAATGTCAACAACTTTTTTAGTTGTGTTTTGCTTCGTTATCTCAACGACGCTTTTATAATTTATCATAGGGATTAGACAAAGTCAACAACTCTTTTAGATTTTTTAAATACGTTTAACCTGAAACTCTAAATAATTTGCCTTTACACTTCCCACAGACATATTTACTCGTATTGACCTTGCGTTTTCTTTTATATAGATACCCACAGTCTTCACATTTATAAAAATGGTATACCCTATGTTCTACATTCGTAGCTAGAGGCTGGCAATACCTCGGTGCATCAACTTTTCGCATTAGAACTTTGAAATCTCGATCTCTGTGTTTGTATCCTTTGCCTGTTATGTGTAAATGATAATGACATAACTCATGCTTAATAATACCGATCAAGACATCTTGTCCTTGTTGCTCATAATATTTCGGATTAAGTTCAATATGATGTGATTGCAATAAATACCTTCCACCAGTTGTTCTTAATCTTTTATTAAAAGTTGCCTTATGTAGAAAAGGCCTATCAAAAAACTCAATAGAAATACGCTCTACTAATGTTTGCAATTGATCATTATTCATTATTTCTTTCCTTTACACCTTGCATAGTTTTGTTATTATAGCACATTTTCAGCGTCCTAAGCATACACTTTACAGTACATAAGAATCTTTCTAAACCTACAAAAATAAAGGAGGTATACGTTATGCCCACATGGCTTATTAACCAATTGAAAAGTGCGTTTAAGGAAAAAGATCATTATCGTATTAAATTACTAAATCAATGTTGGTTTTTCTATAGAAAAAAACACTGCTCTTAGGCAGTGCTTAATTATGAAGGAAGCATTGTCAATGCAATCCTACCCTTTTCCTTATCAACATTTTCAATCCAGACATTTACAATCTCACCAACTGAAACGATGTCCATCGGGTGCTTCACATATTTATTACTTAGCTTCGATATATGAACAAGCCCATCTTGCTTCACTCCAATGTCAACGAAAGCTCCAAAGTCAACGACGTTACGCACTGTTCCTTCTAATTCCATCCCTTCGGAAAGATCTTCAAGAGTTAAAATATCTTTTCTTAACAATGGTTTTGCAACATCATCACGTGGATCACGCTCAGGACGACTAAGAGCATCAATAATATCTTGTAACGTAAGCTCACCAATTTCTAACTCTAATGCTTGTTGAGAAATGTTAACTTTTTTCAGTTCAGTCTGCAGTTGTTTCGTGCCTACGTCATCTACCGTAAACCCTAAGCTCTCCAACAATTCCGATGCTTCTTTATAACTCTCAGGGTGAATAGGTGTTCGATCTAATGGGTGTTTTCCATCTAATACTCTTAAGAATCCAATACTTTGTTCATATGTTTTAGGCCCTAAACGAGGAACTTTTTTCAATTGGGAACGACTTTCAAACCTGCCATTCTCCTCCCTCATCTTCACAATATTATTAGCTGCTGTTTTCGATAGTCCAGATACATATTGAAGCAAAGAAGATGAGGCTGTATTCACATTCACTCCCACTTGGTTAACAACTGTCTCTACAACAAATGTTAAAGACTCACTTAAATATTTTTGAGAAACATCATGTTGATATTGACCGACTCCAACTGATTTCGGATCAATTTTCACCAACTCAGCCAACGGGTCTTGCAAACGTCGGGCAATTGAGATAGCACTACGCTCCTCTACTTGTAAATCAGGAAATTCTAAACGAGCTAAATCAGAGGCAGAATACACACTTGCTCCAGCTTCATTAACAATTAGATAATAGATTTCACTTTCTAATTCCTTTAAAATATCCGCAACAAAACTCTCAGTTTCACGAGAGGCTGTCCCATTCCCAATCGCAACCATCTCCACATTATACTTTTGTAAGATGTTTTTAATTATTTTTCTTGCTTCTTCTTTCTTCGCAACTGGTGGATGTGGGTAAATAACATCTATATGCAAAACTTTACCTGTTGGGTCAATTACAGATAACTTACATCCCGTTCGATAAGCAGGATCTACTCCTAAAACGATTTTCCCCTTTAGGGGTGGCTGTAACAAAAGGTTTCGGAGATTCTCAGCAAAAATATGAATCGCTTGTTCTTCTGCTTTCTCTGTTAATTCATTACGAATTTCTCGCTCTATAGAAGGGTCAATTAACCTTTTGTAACTATCACTAATCGCACTTTTGATATAAGGTATCGCTGGTGACTGCTCATTCCTAATGAAGTGACGCTCAATTAATGCAACGAACACTTCTTCATTAGATGCAATGTTTACTTTTAAAACACCTTCTTTCTCACCACGATTTACAGCTAAGACGCGGTGGGGGACAATTTTCGCCACTGGCTCTGAATAGTCATAGTACATTTCGTATATTTTTTTATCGTCTTTATCTTCATCTTTCACTTTCGTCGTTAATGTACTTTGCTTAAAGGTTTTTTCTCGTAACGTTTGACGAATTGTAGCATCATCAGCAACCCATTCAGCAATAATATCTTGTGCTCCTATTAACGCCTCATCTACCGTATTAATTTCATGCTCTTCTGATAGATACTGTTGAGCTTCTAATTTAACATCACCATCTAGTGGTTGCTCAAATAACCACTTTGCTAATGGCTCCAACCCCTTTTCCTTTGCAACCGTTGCTTTTGTGCGACGCTTTTGTTTGTACGGTCTATATAAGTCTTCAACCTGCTGTAATTTTGTTACTTTTTGAATTTGCTGTTCTAAATCATCCGTTAATTTCTCTTGTTCTGCTATTAGACGAATAACTTCTTCTTTTCGTTTTTCAAGGTTCTGAATATATTGCCACTTTTCTTGAATATCTCTTATTGCAACTTCATCTAAAGCACCCGTTTGCTCTTTACGATAACGAGCGATAAACGGCACAGTATTAGAATCCTCTAATAGTGATATAACTTCATTCACTTGCTTTACCTTTATATTCATTTCATTTGCAATCAATTGAATCATATCAGCTGTACTTCGAATTGTTCTTCGCCATCCTTTCACTCACATACATTATGCATCCTAACCAATTATTCCTCTTAAAACTCAACTTCTCCTCCAAGAATTAAGAAGAATAATGTTATTTTACCAAATCTAATCATTAAGTTAACCTTAATGAAGTATAACTCCCAACTGTTTTCTTTTCTTAGTAGCGATTAATCGAATCAACATCACACTCATCATGTACTGATATAACATCTCTAAATTCTCAAATTTTCTATTCTAACTCATTATAATATTTCCAGATAAGTACTAAATTCTGATGTTAAGGAAATAAAAAAAGAGTTTCCCTAATCAAGAAAAACTCTTGCATATCAACTAAATCTAATCTTACCAACAACGTATGTAACATCATCATTGCCGTGATTTACATATTTCTGTAACTCATTAGAAATGGCTTCTAGTGATACCATCTTGAAAATGAACTTTTTTACTGATAATAGCTGAAGCCCATCTGAGTAAATAATAAATGCTGTATTGTTTTCTAAAGATGTTTCTTGAATTTTATACGACTGGGGTCGACCAGATAAATACCCATATTGTGGTAGAGGATAGATAATTTCGCCTGAAGGTGAATAGAGGATGACTCGGATATTTCCTACATTACTATAAATAATCTTCTTATGTTCATAATCGATTTTCAAAATACCAATTACCGCTCCTCGCAATCCACGTAACGACACATTACACTGCTCCATTATTTTATCTATAGATTCATGGTGTGATTTCGCTATTACATTGACAACCGCTACCGATGACTCCTTCGCTCCTAATCCACTACCTAATCCATCAGCAATGGCACACACAAAGTATTTGTCAGTCTCCACAATGTAATAACTATCACCACATTCTTTTTCCCCCTTTTTCGACTGTTGAAAAGATGCTACTCTCACATTTTGATAGTCCTTTACAATCATGGATCAATACACTCCTGATGTTCTAACCGAATTGCTTCACGCAGTTTCTTTAAAGCACGGCGCTGAAGGCGAGATACATGCATTTGCGAAATACCTAAACATTCTCCCGCTTCCTTCTGGTTCATATTATCAAAGAAAGTATATTTAATAATCAAACGCTCACGCTCAGTCAATACGTGAAAGGCTTTCTCTAATAATAGACGTTGATCAGCTATCTCATATCCAACATCTCGATTACCGACTAGATCGAGAAGTGTAACAGTGCTACCATCAGAATCCGATTCTATTTTACTAT
Organism: Bacillus solimangrovi; assembly: GCF_001742425.1. Classification (GTDB taxonomy): domain Bacteria; phylum Bacillota; class Bacilli; order Bacillales; family Bacillaceae_N; genus Bacillus_AV; species Bacillus_AV solimangrovi. Next base: position 12,302 of record NZ_MJEH01000017.1, on the reverse strand, counting down.
CTACTGACAACGCTTGATAACTCTTTCCCATTTCCATCGTTTCGAGAATTTCTTCTTCAGAAACACCAATATATAACGCAATTTCCTGAACGTTCGGAGAGCGTTGCAACTTCGTTGTCAACTCTTCAACAGCTTTTTTAAGTTTTGGACTTAATTCTTTAATCCTTCGAGGCACATGCACACTCCATGTCTTATCTCGAATGTAGCGTTTAATCTCACCAATAATAGTTGGAACTGCAAATGACTCAAATGTCTTACCGAACTGACTATCGTATCTGCGTATTGCAGCTAGAAGGCCCAACATGCCAACTTGAACTAAGTCATCGTGGATGTTTTTCCTATGTGAATACTTACGTGCAAGAACCTCAACAAGCTCACTATATTGTTCAACTATCTTCGCTTGTGATTCTTCTTTGTTGCGTTCATTTTGGAAGTCCTCAATCCATTTGTATACTTGTTGTTTATTTGGTTTGCGAGGTTGAGATTGTGTCGCCACGACGCTCCACCTCATCTCTACCTAAATACTTTGTCATAATGACAATAACACCTGAATCATGGTTGATTTCTAACCTATCCATTAACGTGTCAATTAAAAAAAGTCCAAGACCTCCCTCTCGCAAGTCTTCTGTTTTCTCTCCAGAATGATACGGCCCCGTTTTCTTTCTTACTTCATCAGAATTGAAGCTTTCCCCGTTATCAGCAACTATGATTTCTAAACGGTCTTCATAAACTCCAAAACCAATCGTAACTTCCCCTTCTTCACCTTTATAACCGTGTTGAATCGCATTCGTAGATGCCTCTGAAACAGCAATCTTAATGTCTTCTATATCTTCATAAGAAAAACCCATTCTGCTAGAAACTCCAGATGAAGTTAAACGAATAATCCCCACATATTCAGGTTTTGCAGGCACTCTCATTTCTACTATATCAACAGGCTTCTTCATTTCGTTCCACCTCTAGCACTAGATTCAATATTCATGATGTCCATTAAACCTGTAATTTCAAATAACCGCTCAACACGAGCAGTCATCCCATATAACTTAAGTGAACTTCCGTGGTGATGACTCGACTTCAATGATCCAATAAAGACTCCTAATCCTGTACTATCCATATAATTAACGTTCGAAAGATCAACAGAAATACTAGCACCACTTTCTTCTGTTAATGGAATAAGCGATTCTCTAAGCTTAGGAGCTGTAAAAGCGTCCACTTCTCCATATATTTTAACTTCTTTCAATAAGCCATTTTCTGTAACTTCAACTTTTAGATTCAAAGATATATTCCCCCCTAAACGTTAGTTCCATAATACTTATTCCCCTACCTCATATAGCATTAAACCTGTCGTCGAATAATAATTAATGTAAAGTCATCTCTCAGTTCAAAATCTTGTAACTTCTCTAACCTTCTGTAGACATTATCAACAATCTCTTGAGCAGGCAGATGGATATTTTCTTTAATTATTTCCGAAATTGTCTCACGTTCAATAAAATCGTTACCTGACCTACACTCTGTCACACCATCAGTTAAAAGTATGATCATATCATTAGATTCTAATTTACACCGATATTCTTTATAAGTTGCATTACGAGAAACACCAAGGACTAAGCCCTTTGTAAATAAGTCTTCAAACCTTCCTTTTTCAGCAATATAACGAAAACCCGGCTCATGACCTGCCGATGCATAGGAAAAACAATGATTTCTTAGGTCATAAACACCATATAACATCGTTATAAACATACTTGGATCAACATTTTGTTCTACTACACGGTTTAAATTCTCAAGGACTGATTGAGGATTCATTCTTGTTTCTGAATGGCTTTCCATCGTATATTTGATCATGGACATACACAGAGCAGCAGGGATTCCCTTACCAATAATATCCGCAATCGCTACAGACACACATTGATTTTCATCTTGAACGAAATGAAAATAATCACCATTCATTTTCTTAGAAGGAACACTCACTGCACCAATATCTAAAGAATTAATATCTGGATAATTCGTCTTCAATAACGTTTGTTGCATATTTGCTGCTACTTCAATTTCTGCTTTTAATTCAAATTGTTGTATCCTTAAACTTTGATGCTCTTGATAAGCCATTCCATACTCCATCATTACTTCTAATAACAAATCAAAGGAATCTCTAACTTCTTGACGTAATTCTGGAAATATCTCTTGCAGAGCTAATATATGCATATTGATAACCTCTTCTGGCGAGGTATTATTTTCAAGTGCAATCCTACTAAAGCGTTGAGCACGATATAAAGCCGTCTCATTTCGATTGGTTAGATATTCCCCTAAAATATTCTTATATACTTCTAAAGTTGTTTTCTCTTCCACAGAAATCCCACCTTTTAAACCTCCATGTACAATCCCTATCTACGAAGCCACTTATAAACGATAATTTTTGTACCTACTCCGATATCTGACTCAATTGAAAAGTCATCCATTAATCGTTTCACACCAGGTAATCCTGCACCTAAACCACCTGAGGTAGAATAACCATCTTCCATAACACGTTTAATCTCCTTAATGCCTGGACCATTATCTGATGCAACGACCATTAACCCCTTTTTACAAGGTTGATTCACAATTTCGTAGCAAATATTCCCACCACGTGTATATAAATAAATATTTCTAGCTAGTTCAGAAATCGCTGTAGTGATTCTTGCTTGATCAACATTCCCAAATCCTAGCTCCTTGGCAATATTTCTCCCTAGTTGACGCGCTGCAACAATATCCCATTCTTTTTGTATATTCACACAGGATTGGTGACTCATGCACTAGTCCCCCAATTCCAGTCTCAATTTATCTAATCCTCGTTCTAAATCGAGTGCTGTAGGAACATCTCTCATATAGATACCCAAATCAATTAGTGTAATCGCAACTGCAGGCTGAATCCCTGTCAGAACAACCTTTGCACCTAATAGATTGGCCATATCTACCACATCCCCTAACACCTTCGCAATAAATGAATCCACCATATCAATTGATGTCAAATCAACGACTACACCTCTTGCACCAGTTTCGTGAATTTTGTTTAATAAGTCTTCTTGAAACTGTAAAGCGGTGTGATCATCTAACTCAACTTGAATTGAAATTAGAAGATATTGATGCATTTTCAATATCGGTATTCTCACAATACCACTCACCCCCAACTACATTTCAATTATTTTTTTATTCGTAATTTCAAACGCCCTCTCAAGACCCTTCTTCATCGTACTTTGCGTAGGAAACTGACTAAGATCAATTCCTAAATTCACTATCGTTTGAGCAATTTCAGGGCGTATTCCTACTAATATTGCTTGTGCACCTATTAACCGCACCGCTTCTACAGCTTGAATAATATGGTGAGCTACCATCGTATCCACCACAGGAACCCCTGTAATATCAATAAGAACAACCTCAGAACGGTGTTTGACTACACCACCTAATAAATTCTCCATAATTAATTGTGCTCGTTCCGTATCAATTGTACCGATAAGTGGCATTATTGTAATTCTATCAAACAAAGGAATCAGTGGTGATGACAATTCTTGAAGGGCATCTTTTTGTAGAGAAAATGTTTTTTCCCATGTTTCTGTATAACTATTCACCATCTGATTTAGTATTGGCTCAACTAGCTTATCTACCATTATCATTATTAAGAGCGGATCGTGTTCTCCGTAACCTTCTTTAGCAACTAATTCTAATAAGATATGTCTGACCACTTGCAACCCTCTTGTTATATATTCAAGGTGCCATCCAAATCCCATCACCTTTTGAGAAAACTCTTCCATACTCTTTTGATAATCTTCTTCATGATAAATTATTGATTGTAATACGAGTTCAATAAACTCGTTATTTGTCTCAGCCTCACTATGGTCAACAAATTGACTTTGTTCATTTACCGTTTCATACTTCGATGCCTTATCTAACCACTTTTCAACTATGTCATTATGATTATTATTAATAATATTGACTATAAAAGAACGCATGCTTCATCTCCTCATTGAAATAGACATCTTTTTCGTCATTATTCCACTTATTTAATTACCTTTCAATCCAAAGAACTTTTGTTCAACTAAACAACTCCATTTAACCCTATATAAAGTCCCATAATTCTATAACCTTTTTCTTTTTAGACAAAACCTTAACTCATTTTTTAACTAACAATAAAAAAACTTCAAGCACCTTTTACAGCACTCGAAGCTAGACCTTTGTATATATTATTCTTATCTTATAAAAAAATAAAAAAGCTGCTAGTAGGCAACTTTTATTAAAAATCAATTAGTCCAATGCTAATTTGCAACGCATCGTTAACTTTTCTCATCATTTCATCATCTAGATGAGTAATTTTGTCTGTCAATCTTTGCTTATCAATCGTTCTAATTTGTTCTAATAAAATTACAGAATCACGTTCAAACCCATAACGTTTCGCATCAATTTCAACATGTGTTGGCAGCTTTGCCTTTTGAATTTGTGCTGTAATGGCCGCTACTATAACTGTAGGGCTAAAACGGTTTCCGATATCATTTTGAATGATAAGGACTGGTCGAACTCCGCCTTGTTCAGAACCAACAACAGGAGATAGGTCAGCGAAGTAAACATCGCCGCGCTTAACTATCAAACCCTACACCCCGCTTACTAAGCGGTCTAGGGTGTGGTCTGCTTCCTCCTCAGCAAGAAAGGCTTCTGAAGCGATGTTTAAGTTGATTTTTGCCATTTCCATATAGCCACGTCTCATTGATTCACGAATATGGCGTTTCTTACGCTCTCGCAAATACATTTTCGTAGCTTGGTAAATGAATTCACTCCGGTTTCCATTTTCTTGTTTTAACATGAGGTCTAATTCACTGATTAGACTTTCCGGTAAACGAACCATGATTTCTTGAGTATTAGCTTCGGACACAAACGTACACCTCCACCACAACTGCACGCTAATTTTTGTTATGAAAACCCACCTTTAATCTTACCATCTGTTATGGTCTATTGCAAAATAATTCTCAATGTTAATAAGCCTCCATAACAACCATTCTATTTGCATAAATAGTCATTCTAAAAATTAAAATATATTTACCTTACAATTGTAAGCTTAAATTAAATGACCACTATCCATATTTAATTCGATAAGACATTAAATATTCCTGCAATTTTTTTAAAACAAAAGATTACATTCAACAAAACATTAGGAATGTACATTGTAACACGTATCAAAACTTATTCTTTTAGAAATAAATTACACGCTGCAACGATATTCACATTAAACATGGTAAATGACTGTATTAGTTACATATTAAACATCTTTCCTTCAATTATTCTCGAATATCTAAAAATTATACTTCTATTTGAGAATTCAAAGAAACTATTTAAGGACAGACTCTACAAAACGCTTAAGAGTCTGTCCAGATGTCTTACCTTTATCATTTGTCAATCGAAAAATAGTTTAACTTTATTTTACAGATTGACCTTGAACGGACTTCGCAACTGCAATCATTTCATCCTTTTGCATATCCTTCGATGCTAAATAGTAGTCAACTCCTCCAACAGTCCAAGAAAGTGAGAAATCCGTTACACTTCCAATAGCGAACCCTAAATCTACAGGTTCCCCATCCATATTAATCGGACTACTCGTTGGCATTACTTCTGATTTCTCTTGATATAACGTAAAAGATTTTTCACCAGCAAATGTCTGTACATATCGAGAGCCGTCTTCGGTAGCGACTTCTTTCTCTTCCACTAAATTAACCCCATCTGGAAGCTCAAGTGGATACAACACTTCAAATGAGCCATCAACTTGTGACATCGTTGGTACATCCAACTGCGCCCCCGTCATATTCCGCTCTACTTCAAATGCACCCTCATCAAAAGTAGGATTAAATTCAAAATTAGAAAATACCACTTCAACTAAAGGCGTCTTATCTTGATCCATAACCCTTACCGATACAGGGGCTAGAGTATCTTTTGAAAGAGTAATTAGCTGATACGGAAGTGTTTTGCTATTTTGATAATTCGTTTTTGTTTCAAACATATAATGGTTGTCATCTGTTGTAAATACAGCATCACTATCATTTAAAATATCACTAACAAGTGATTCATACAGGTATGTCTGGCTACTATTTTGTGGCCAGTCACTTTGGAATTTAAAACTCTTATTCAAAGCTGGTGTCAATACAAATACACCTTCAGGGTTACGAAGAATCATTTGGTTTTGCTGTTTCTCTTTTGGATTTAACACAACACGGTAATAGCCTTTTTTCTTGTGCCATACCTCCAAATCATATGATTGTGGATCCTTTCCAATTGCTAAGGTCATATTCGCCTCTGTTCGATAACCTGTCATATCCTCTAATTTCTTCTCTAACATTCCTGTAACATCCTCTTGTGACCGCTCACCACAACCAGTGAGTACGACTGCAAACAGAAAAACAAATGCAAATAAAACTAACCTTTTCCTCATTTTATCAGCTCCCTTGTCTCAGCTCGACGACAAAGAAGAGAACAAGTACATATCGCAGTATGTTTAGTGGACATGAATTAAAACTATGATTTAGCTTGATGCACGTAAACGAGACTTATTGTGAGATATTTAACCATTTGGCAAATGTATCATTGCCAACCTCGTCTTCTAATTTGATCTTAGCAACATTGAACGAGGAGCTCACTATGACAAGTTATACTTGTAGATGCTGAATGACATCATTTGTAATACCGAAACCCACTCCCATAACAAAAAGATAAGTAGTAGCATACTCAGTTATTTTAATTAGAAAAACGGGAGTAACTTGTTTATCGTTTCAGCATGAACAACTTGAACATTAGTGATATATCACACTCTTCAAGTCCTCTTTTCTCAATACAAATTTACGTGTGGACAATGTAAATTAACCTTCGATATCGCTCATGTAATCCTTCTCTTTGATATCCATCATACTTATGAAGCACACAATCTGATCTGCAATCCATTTAGCCAAGGATAGAGCTAGCTCACAAAATAGATGATTAAATAATATTATATTCACCTACAAATTCCCCAAGACTAATTAAGATAATGCTAATACCTTTCTGACACAATTCCTCTTAGATGTTGTTCGAGATAACTCAACTCGCATTGTCCATTAACAGCACATCTAGCATAATCACGTTTCATTGTTGCGATATGCACTTGAATTCCCTCCTACCCGCAATAGCAATATATGAGCATACAAGGGCCAATATGCAGACGAGCATGACAAGCAACACTCTTTTTTTATTCAATTATCACTTGAGCGGCTGCATATTCATGACTATGAGTGATAGAAAGGTGTACATTTGCTGTACCGGAATGGTATAACACTGGTTTTCCATTTTTCTCATTTAATATCTCAATATCTTGAAAGCTTAACTCCGTGCCTATTCCTGTTCCTAACGCTTTTGCAAATGCTTCCTTCGCTGCAAAACGACCAGCTAGAAATTCAGCACGTCGATGTCCTTGAAGTTTTTGAAACTTTTCCTGCTCTCTATTCGTTAATATTCTTAATATAAATTTTTCTTTTTCCATCATGCGTTTTATACGTTCAATCTCAACTATATCTAAGCCTATCCCTTTAATCACGTAAATTCACTCTTTCTCAACCATGTTTTCTAAAACGATTATTCGGTAAAATAATAATACTATATTTAATTATATTTTTTCTTGTATTTCTCAATCATATAATCTATACTATCTGAACATTTTCTAAAAAGGAGTTTTTCGACATGTTTGTTCGAAACGAAGACTTTCGTTCTTTCTTAAGGCTTTATCCAATCGTTTCTATTATTACTGGAGTAAATCTATTTTTATGGATATTTACAACGTTCTTACCCGGAGGTTCAATATTTCTACAACATTTTATCGGCTATAACGCAGCAATTTCACAAGGAGAAATTTGGCGGCTTGTGACGCCTATCTTCTTACACGGTAGCTTTACACACGTTCTTTTCAATTCATTTTCACTCGTATTATTTGGACCTGCTCTAGAAAGAATGATAGGGAAGGGGAAATTCATAACAGCTTATCTCGTAGCAGGAACTGCTGCGAATATCGCAACCTTCTTCATCTCATCACCATTTCTGTTTCATCTTGGGGCATCAGGTGCCATCTATGGATTATTCGGAATTTACCTTTATATGGTGTTATACCGCAAAGACTTAATTGATGCTAATAACGCTCAACTCATCATTACAATATTAGTAATTGGACTTATTTTGACATTCTTACGACCCAACATTAACATAACTGGACATATCTTTGGCTTCATTAGTGGTGCCGCTATTGCTCCGCTTATTTTAGGAAAAAAAAGGTCCTTCTCCTATTATGACCATGATGAAATTAGTTTCGATCCTAACCGATGGAAGAAACGGAAACTTCAGCTTAATGGAAAAACGATTATTTGGGGTATATTTATCGTCTTAATTATCCTAGGCCTTGTCAATCGATTCATTTAAGAGGAACTAACTCAATTTCCCAATCGATACGACATTAAAATGTTTTAACATAAACTTATACCACATGTTCTAAAGCATTAAAAGGACAGCTGTCACAACTTCTGAGTACAGCTGCCCTTTTTATTTTAATGAATCTTAAAGCTCGCCCCATCAATTATTTCAACATCATCTTCATGTTTCAACTGTTTCATGAGTCTAAAAAGAGCATCATCTTTTTTCTTCGCCTCAATCATACAATCAATAATTGACACACTTCCGTTTATTTCACGTAAAAACTTCAAAAACATTTTTGCATCAATATAATCAGCATGCGCCCTAAAATCATCACTACTCCGAGGACTTGAGATGTGCATCTTAATCGGTAAAGGAGAATTATCCCAAGTACTCACAACTCGATCCCAATGCTCTTGCCAATTATGATTATCATTGTGAGCAAGATGATGGTGATAATCAAAGACAATTGGAATTGCTAACTTCTCACACAAATATAGCGTATCATTCATCGTAAAACTTTTGTCATCATTTTCAAGCATGATCATTTCTTGAAGATCAACAGGAACAAAACCCCAATTATAAATGAACTGCTCTAATGCTTTATCTCGATCATCATAAGCCCCACCTACATGTAATACACAACGATGTTTTGGATGAATCCCCATTCCCGTTAATAAATTTCGATGCATTTTCAAAGTTATAATCGATTGATTCAGAATATCTACTTTTTTAGAATTCAATAAAACAAAGTGATCTGGATGAAAATCAATTCTCATTTTATATTTAGCTAGGAATGACTCTATATCATTTAATTCTTTTTTTATTGATTTTATATAATTCCAACCCTTCAGATCCATATGATTTGCAAGTGGAATTAACTTTGAACTTAATCGAAAAAAAGCGATGTCATGAGCGATATTATGTTTTAGCAACCGCAAACAGTTCGTAACGTTAGAACGGGCTATTCGTTCAAGCTTCCTAATTGCAGCATCACGGTCAAATAACTTTTTGAATCGTGCATGTGTCATTGTTTGTGATGGTGAACAATTTTGCAAATGCACGCTCATCGCGACATAACCCATACGAACGACTGTCATTTAAAGCTACTCCTTTCTATATTGAAGGTTCAGTATTGGTAGTATGCCCAATTATCTTTCACCCATCGTAAACTTCCGCCCTTTAGACTTCGATAACTATGTATTAATAACAATAAGTAAAATCAACAGTGAATAAAATTGTCCTTGACCTCATGATTCTCAAAACGATTCATCACATAAAAAAAGAAGTTTAGCCTATGGCCAAACCCCTTTTTCACAAATTAATGTTAGTAATAAACTTCAAATAATTTTATTTAGTTATTAGAGTAACGACGCTTTCTATTCCCGCCACCTGAACGCTTTTGTTGTGAGCGCTCGTTGTTTCTGTTTTGGTTTCCTCTATTATTATTTCCGCTACGTTTATTACCATCTCGACCACGACCTCGACCTCTGCTACGATTTCCACCACGTTTTCTTGATGGAAGTGGACCTTCAAACGTTAGTTTTACCGGTGTTTGGTCAGGTTCTTTCGTAAGAGATTTTAGTGCAGCAGCAATAATTTCATTCGCATCATAAGTCTCAAGTAGTTCCTCAACTATTGGCTCGTAAATTGATAAGTCTCCACTTTCAATGCTATCGATTAACTGCTCAGTAATAACACTTTGTTGACCTTTTAACGCATCTGTAAACGTCGGCATGTGTTGACGTTCCATTTTACGCTTTGTTTTCTGTTCGATCATTCCTAGATATTCCATCTCTCTAGGTTCTACGAATGAAATGGCAATACCCGTTTTACCCGCACGTCCAGTACGTCCAATACGATGAACATAACTTTCTGGATCTTGAGGTAGGTCAAAGTTATATACATGAGTTACTCCAGAAATATCAAGCCCACGTGCAGCTACGTCTGTAGCAACTAAAACATCAATTTGTCCATTTTTAAAGCGTCGTAATACAGCCATACGCTTTGATTGTGTTAAATCTCCGTGGATACCTTCAGCAGAGTAACCTCTCAATTTAAGACCTTCAGATAACTCATCAACACGTCGCTTCGTACGACCGAATACAATCGCAAGCTCTGGTGCGTGAATATCTAACATACGTGTTAGTGCATCAAACTTGTCCTTTTCTTTAACCTTCATGTAGAATTGCTCAATGCTTGGAACAGTCATTTCTTTTGATTTTACTTTAACAACTTTTGGTTCTTTCATGAAAGTTTCAGCAATTCGCTGAATTGGTGCTGGCATCGTTGCTGAGAATAATAAAGTTTGACGTTGTTCCGGCATTTCTTTCAAAATTGCTTCAATATCTTCAATGAAACCCATGTTCAACATTTCATCTGCTTCATCTAATACAGCTGTCTGAATTTGATCCAAACGAATTGTTTTACGACGAATATGGTCAAGTAGACGACCTGGTGTTCCTGCTACAATATGTGGACGTTTCTTCAACGAACGAATTTGTTGGCGAATATCTTGTCCACCGTATACAGGTACCGTTTGAAGACCATTACTGCGACCAATCTTGTTCAATTCTTCTGCAACTTGAATTGCTAATTCACGTGTCGGTGCAATAATAATACCTTGAAGGCCATTATTCTTTTCTATTTTTTCTACTAACGGAATACCGAAAGCAGCCGTTTTACCTGTACCAGTTTGTGCTTGACCAATTACATCAGTTCCCTCTAATGCAAGTGGAATAGCTTGTTCTTGAATTGCTGTTGTTTCTTCAAATCCCATATTTTGAATCGACTTAAGGGTCGTTTGACTAATTGCTAAATCTGAAAATTTCCCCAATATTATTCATACTCCTTTATATTTCATAGATCAATTATTTTTTGGCATTAGGTCCCATTATATCATAGAGATATACTAATATCAATCAAATCATTATAGCACTGTTTAATATGGATATCTATACTACTTTACGAAAAAGTAATTTTGAGTAAATTCAATACATTTACAGTCAACATTCTAACATAAAGTATTTACAAAGTTGTTCGTCATCATACACTTGAATAACAATGATTGCTGCAACACTTTGAGTATAACCTGATGAAGATATAGAAATTTCTAGAACAACATTAATCTTTTCAACAAGCTCATTAAACGCTGAATATATATGACGTATTTCCATAACAAGAGTATTCACTTGACCAGTGACTTCATCTGTAACTTATTTTATTTCTTTAAAAGAAACACCTGCACGCTCCACAAATATAGTCCCTTCTTCTGCAATATCTTTGCCCACTTTCATTACTTCATTTGCTTTTTCTATCTCAACTTGAACAACAGAGATTAATGAACTAATCTTCGATGCTGTTACAATTAATTGTTCTTCCAGTTACCTTACCTCTCCAGCTACAATTACAAAACCTTTCCCATATTCTTCTGATTTCCTTTTTATACAAGCATTAAAAAATATCATTTATGTTTTGCATTCCACCCTTGTTTTTTGGTTTAATTTTATATAAATTCAATTATCATTCTACAAATCAAAAAATAATTTGTTTATTCATTAGAATATTGCAATAAACAAACAAAAAATAAGATGTATGCAATTTTGCATACATCTTATTTTATCTTTATGACCCGTACGGGATTCGAACCCGTGTTACCGCCGTGAAAGGGCGGTGTCTTAACCGCTTGACCAACGGGCCTTATGGCTCCACAGGTAGGACTCGAACCTACGACCGATCGGTTAACAGCCGATAGCTCTACCACTGAGCTACTGTGGAATACAATGGTGGGCCTGAGTGGACTCGAACCACCGACCTCACGCTTATCAGGCGTGCGCTCTAACCAGCTGAGCTACAGGCCCATTGTT